>JBDRAX010000093.1:0-6670 GCA_043823375.1 Candidatus Omnitrophota bacterium
CTTCTTCAATTACGGGAAAATCTTCCTGGTGGACATGAAGCATAAGCTCAAGGACTTTTGAAAGCGGAGTATCAGGATCGACGCTCATATAATTATTCGCCAGGATGTCTCTTATCGTATAATTCTTTATTGTCTCCGTAACGTCAACCTGAAGGCCTTCGGTTGAAGCCGACATGTAGATAAAAACCGCTATAATAAGCAAAAAAATATGGCCATGCGCTATACCGATATATGCGAATACCAGCGCAAAAATATGTCCCAGCCTGACCGCGGCTTCCGTCGCTTTTTTATAACCCATCCTGTAAGTCAGAAGAGCCCTGAGAGCCCGTCCTCCGTCCATAGGGAACGCGGGAATCATGTTAAATACCGCAAGGATAAGATTTATCCAGTATATATGGGCGAATATATTAAAATCCCCGGTATATTTAGCCTGCCCCGTAATAACCATAAACGGATACATAAGGGTTTCTTTGCCCAGCATAAGAATAAGCGGATAGTAAAATATAAGCACTATGATTATGTTCGAAGCCGGGCCTGCCAGAGAGATCAAAAGTTCCTGGTAAGGCTTAGAAGGGAGTTCTGACATGGAAGCGACGCCCCCTATAGGCAAAAGCGTTATCTGTTTGACTTTTATGCCGAAATGAGCCGCCGCGATACTATGGCAAAGTTCATGCAGCGTGACAAAGAAGAATACGCCGATAATAAGAGCTATACCCTTTATCCCCATAACCAGGGCAAAAAACATTATTAATAAAAAAAACGTAAAATGGATATCAATGTTTATGCCCAGAATATTCGCTAATCTGAATGTACCTCTCATAAATTCCCCAGTTCCGCCCTGATGCTGTCTTTAGTTTTTCTGGAAACCTTACCGATCATAGCCAGGTTTATGCCGGAAGCGCAAAAAACCCTATCCGCGGCTTTCTGGACATCCCGAGATGTAACAGTATCTATTTTCATTAAGATATCATTTACCTCCGGTATCTGCCTGTACGTCATAAGCCTGTCCCCCAGCCACAACATCCTGCTTGAGGTACCTTCCATAGCGAGCAGGAACTGCCCCTTGGTATATTTTTTAGCCCTCGTCAGTTCATCTTCAGTAACACCCAGATCTTTTATCTTTTTGAGCTCATCCAAAACAGCTGTAACCGCCCTGAATGTGTTTTTTGTGTCTACACCGAGATGGATCTGGATCTCCCCCAGGTCACTGTGCCGTTTATATGCCGACGAGATATCATAACAAAGACCGTATTTTTCACGCAGTTCCTCAAAAAGCCTCGAGGACATATTCCCTCCCAGAATAACATTCAGCATTTTTGTCGCGAACCTTTCCCTCATATCGCGCCCGAGTATCCTGAACCCCATGGCGATATGCGTCTGTTTTGTATCGCCTTTCAGCACTTTCATCTGCGGCTTTTTCTGTTTTATATCAGGCGTATGGAATGACGCCGCTTTCTTTTTTTTCTCTGCCGCGAATTTTTTTTCCGCGCATTGGAACACTTTTTCCGGGGATACTTTCCCTGCCGCCACAACCGCTATATTCCCGGGATGATAATTAGCCTCTTTAAATTCAATAAGGTCCGCCCTTTTAAAACTTCTGACATTCGCGATGCTTCCGGTTAATGGACGCCCCAGAGAATTTCCCGGCCACATTATTTCTCCCAGCAGATCCACGACATGTTCACTGGGCTGGTCACGGTACATTTTTATTTCTTCGTATACGACGAATTTCTCACGGCTCAGCTCGTCTTCATCGAAACGGGGCTTTAAAACCATATCCGTAAGGATGTCCATTCCCAGCTCCATGTATTTGGACGGCACCTTAACCATATAACACGTCACCTCATCCGAGGTGAACCCGTTAAAAGTACCCCCCACTCCTTCCACCGCTTCTTTCAGGTCCTTCGCGGAACGGGTAGATGTGCCTTTAAACAGCATATGCTCGATCAAGTGGCTTATTCCGCTTTTCTGTTCCGTCTCATACCTTCCGCCGACTCCAAGCCATATTCCCAAAGAAACCGAAGTCATCTGAGGCATTGGTGAAACTACGACACTAAGCCCGTTTTTTGCCTGAAATTTTTTATACATATTCACCTTTCATGGGTTCGTTTTTCATTCTGAAGTACAAAGCTGTATCAAAAATCTCTTACGCCCGGAAAGCGCGCCAGCTTGCAAACATCCGTCACTCCTCACAGTTATCATTGTATCTCAAACTATCCAGATAACTCTGCAGAATGATCTGCGCCGCAAGTTTGTCAACAACCTTCCTGCGTTTCTTCCTCGTGATATCCGCCCTTATCAAAACACTTTCGGCTTCCATTGTAGACATGCGCTCATCCCACAATTTAACCATTATAGCGCATTCCCGGCTTATCGCGCGGGCAAACATCCGGCTGTTTTCCGCCTTTTCCCCGATCGTCCCGTTCATATTTACAGGGAACCCGACTACAATTTCTTTTATATCAAGCTCTTCTACAAGCTGTTTTATACGCGCTATAGCGTCTTTCTCCGATTTATCCGCGATCACTTCCTTCCCCTGCGAGAGGATCCCCGTTTCATCGCTCACCGCTATCCCTATCCGTTTTGAGCCCAGATCAATGCCCATAACACGCATAACTCTTCTCCATTATATCCGCCGCGGATGCGGCGCGGGATATTTTTATTTTGAATGAACCGACACCGCGAGTGATTCCGCGAATCCCGATATTTCGGACAACATCAGTTTTTTGTTCAAAATGTTCTTCTCGATAATTTTTATGAGCGCGCTTCCTACGATAACTCCATCCGCTTCTTCACAAATATCATGGGCCTGCGCGGGAGTCGACACGCCGAACCCCACACAGACCGGTTTCGAAGTCAGTTTTTTAATTTCTCTGATCTTCCCCCTGATATCCCCTGAAAGATCTTTTCTCGTCCCTGTCACTCCGGTCAATGACACATAGTATATAAAGCCGTTAGATAGTTCAGCTATTTTGATAAATCTTTCAGGATAAGTCGTCGGGGCGGTAAGCATGACCACACAAAAATCCTTCTCTCGAGCCGCCCGGATAAGATCACCCGATTCTTCCATAGGCAGATCCGGAACTATGAGGCCGTCCGCGCCCGCGCTTCTGGCGTCGCGGATAAAGCGCAAAACGCCGTAATTGAATACAATGTTATAGTATGTCATGAAAACCAGAGGAACAGATACTTTTTTTCGCAGTTCCCTGACCATCCCGAATACTTTATGGACCTTACATCCTGACGCCAGTGATCGATGTATCGCCTTTTGGATCGTCGGCCCGTCTGCCAGTGGGTCTGAAAACGGTATCCCCAGTTCTATAATATCCGCGCCCGAGTGGGATAAGGCCTCTACTATTTTTTTACTCATCGCCATATCGGGGTCACCTGCCGTGACATACGGGATGAAAGCTTTCTTTTTTTCCCGGGCCAGTCTTTCAAACGCAGCATTTATACGGTTCATAATTCTCTCTTCTATGGTTATAAGTTAACAGTAAAAACAGATCAGATATTTCCCTTCATTATGTCTATGTCCTTATCGCCTCGTCCGGAAAGGCAAAGTATTATAATGTCATTTTTGCCGGATCTTTCCGCCAGTTCGGTAAGATAATATACAGCATGAGCGGTTTCAAGAGCGGGAATTATACCCTCGGTACGTGAAAGAAGTTTTACTCCTTCCAGCGCTTCCTTATCTTTCACAGTAACATATTCCGCCCTGCCGGTCGTTTTATAAAAGGAATGTTCAGGCCCGACCCCCGGGTAATCAAGCCCCGCTGATATTGAATGCGCGATCTTGATCTGCCCGTCATCATCCTGGAGAATAAAACTTTTTGAGCCGTGAAGCATTCCGACTTTGCCTTTCTTAAGAGCCGCCGCGTGCTGCCCTGTCCCCAGGCCTCTGCCAGCGGCTTCAACACCGATAAACTTTACTTTACTGTCCTTATAGAACGGATAAAAGAGCCCCATTGAATTACTTCCTCCTCCCACGCAGGCCACAAGATACGCGGGGAGCGACCCCTCGATTTTTATAACCTGCGCGCGCGCTTCAGTCCCGAACACGGACTGAAAATCCCTTACCATCATTGGCTACGGCTGGGGTCCGGCGACTGACCCGATAACGTAAAACGTGTCTTTCACATTAGTAACCCAGTCCCTTATAGCCTCATTCATCGCGTCTTTCAGGGTACACGACCCGCTGTCAACAGGTATGACATTAGCGCCCAGCAATTTCATCCTGAACACATTAAGATTTTGCCGCGCTATATCCTCAGTCCCCATGTATACGTCACATTTAAAACCGAATAACGCTGCCACCGTCGCAGTAGCCACTCCGTGCTGCCCGGCGCCGGTTTCGGCTATCAGGCGTTTCTTTCCCATTTCCATGGCAAGTATGGCCTGGCCTATCGTATTATTTATCTTGTGCGCTCCGGTATGGAGAAGGTCTTCCCTTTTAAGATAAATTTTGCCGCCATTGAGTTCGCGCGTTAATTTTTCGGCGTAGTACAGCGGAGTCGGCCTCCCCGCGTATTCCACGAAATAATACCTCAGTTTTTTTCGGAACGCCGGTCTTTGCTATTTTTTTATACTGGGCGATCAGTTCATATAACGCGGGCATCAGCGTTTCAGGGACAAAAAGCCCCCCGAACTGTCCGAAATACCCATTATTATCCGGTAAATTATTTTTTCTTCGCATTTGAAATAAACTCCTTTAAACGTTTATGATCTTTCCTGCCTGGACTTTTTTCTACCCCGCTTGACACATCCACCCCGTATGGACATACCGATTTAACGGCATCCTCCACGTTTTCCGGCGTAAGCCCTCCGGCTATAAAAAACGGTTTATATATATTGTTTTTTTCTTCCCGCAATATCCGCCAGTCAAACACAAGACCTGTCCCACCCGAAGCCTTGGAATGGAACGTATCAAAAACAAAATAATCAACCTCGGCATAATCGGCTATGGAATACGCCCCCGCCGTCATTACCTCATTTCTCACTTTAAAGGCCTTCAGAATATGCAATGGCCAGTTAAATTTCTTCCGCGCGAGTTTTTTAAGCCCTGAACAGAAGATCGGGGGCTCTTCACCCTGTAACTGCACGGAGTTCAGCCCGCATTCAAACACAGTCCCGGCGACTTTTTCCAGTTCTTCGTCCCTGAAAAGGCCCGTAAAAAGCACTTTATCCGAAAGCATCCGGCATTTTTCCACAATATCCCTGACAGCGTCACGTCCCACATATCTGGGGGTGCCGGGAACAAAAATAAAACCGAGCAGATCCGCCCCGTACTCAACAGCCTTACAGGCATCTTCGACGTTTGTCAACCCGCATATTTTGACTTTGACCAATCCCCACTCTTCTTTCCGTAACACGCGGCTTTTTCCGTTTTTATTCCCGCATGAGTTCCCTTACTTTTTCTCCGATATTATGCTCGCGCATAAATGTCTCGCCTATGAGTACCGCGTGAACCCCTAAACTCTTCAGATACATAATATGCTCATAGGTCGAAATACCGCTCTCAGAAACTATGATCTTGCCGGACGGTATAAGATGTATAAGCCTTTCCGTAACGGAAATATCGACATTAAAAGTCGTAAGGTCCCGGTTATTTATCCCTATGATGGACGCTGAACTGTTCAAAGCTTTTTCTATATCTTCTTCATTGTGCGTTTCAACAACAGCGTCCATTCCGAGCGCTTTCGCGATATTCAAAAATCGGTTCAGCTCTTCCCGGGTGAGTATACTCGCGATAAGAAGTATAGCGTCCGCCCTGTTAACGGCGGATTCATAGATCTGATATTCATCTATTATAAAATCCTTACGGAGTACAGGGACCGTCACCCTGTCCTTTACCATTTTCAGATACTCAAGTTTACCGTCGAAAAAACGCTGGTCGGTAAGAACACTTATCGCGCTGGCACCGGAAATCTGATATGTATAAGCGATCTTTAAAGGGTCGAAGTCAACTCGTATCACACCTTTTGAAGGCGAACTCTTTTTTATTTCAGCTATAAGATTTATATGCCCCTTGCGCGATATATTCCTTTTGAAGCCGCTCTTTATTACCATAGCCTCTGCCTTTTGCCGTATTTCATTTATTGAAATGGCATGGTAAAGCCTCTCCACTTCCCGTTTCTTTTCTTCTATGATCTTTGCTAATATCACTTAAGTTTTTCTCCCGATTTAAAATTTGTAAACTGTATAAACTGATCCAGTTTTTCCTCCGCCTTACCTGAATCAATTGTTTTTTCCGCTAAATCCGCGCCCTCACGAAAGCTACCGGCTTTTCCGGCCGCCATCAGGGCTAATCCCGCGTTCATAAGGACAATGTCCCTCCGAGGGCCCTTTTTCCCTGACAATATACCTCGTATAAGCCGGGCGTTATTCAACGCGGATCCGCCCTTAATATCATTTAAGGAAGCCTTTCGCACGCCGAAATCCGAAGGAGATACTTGAAAAGACCTTATCACACCGTTTTTCAGTTCGCTTATATATGTTTTGCCGGTAATCGTAACTTCATCAAGCCCGTCTCTGCCATGCACGATATAAGCCCGTTTAGCGCCCAGTTTTTTGAGCACCTCCGCCATTTTCAGAGTAAGCCGCCTGTCATATACTCCCAAAACCTGACAGGAAGCCGAGGCGGGATTAGACAAAGGCCCCAGAATGTTGAAAA
>JBDRAX010000094.1:0-3468 GCA_043823375.1 Candidatus Omnitrophota bacterium
TGCTCAAAAATAACTTTTGAGAGTTCTTTTTCTGTTTCCGCAAGCTTATGTCTGGCTTGGACTCTTTCGTATTCAATAATTTTTTGTTCAATTATTTCGGCTTTTCTCGTCTGTACCGCGAAATAGGTTTGCGCGAAAGCAATCTCTTCTTTTCTTGGGTCTCCATTTTGAGCTATGAGATAACACGCATAGCGTGTGAGCATAATATCTTCAATTTCTTTGCTCGCTCCCGAACCTATATCAACCATCTTCCTGACATCAGGAAAATGGTCTGCAACAGTATGCCCTGACAGCTCACAGGCTGTTTTAGCTTTGGCAATGACATTTTTAAAATTTTCCCATTTGTTATAACCAAGCAAATGTTGCAAATCTCGTGCCAGCCAAAATTCAACGCCATCATTTGTTTTATTAGAATAAGATTCAAAGTTATTGGTTAATGATATTATGATTGCTTTTTCCATTGATTATCTCCTTTTCTTACCAAAAATAACCGTAATTATTCTCGAACAGGGCACAATTTGTGCCCTGTTCATTCATCAAATCCATTGGGAAAATAGGGAAAAATAGTGACAGACACTATTTTTCTTAGAGTCCGCGTCTTCCCTCTCCCTGCCCCCGCCAGCACAAGGCACGGCCCCTTCGCCGAAAGTAACCACCTCATACTTTTGCTCATTCAGATCCCCTTTAAAACCAATATGGGTCTCTATCCGCCCCGACTGTTCATGTAACACATATTTCTTCATAGCCCGTATTATAATGTATGTCTATTTGAAAATCAAACAGAACAACGCGCTTCATGCTCATGAAAGGCCAGGGTTCCCCGCACAAAACGGATAAATATGGAACATCAATGTACGCCAACAACTACTTTCTCCTTGATCTGCAGATATACCGATCCTCTACCATCAAAACATCTCCCTACTATTATTGCAATTTTCGCAATAATAGTAAGACTATAATTGCGCATATATTTTTTAACCGGCACCGCCACATCGTCTTCCCGTAAAAACTGCGCCTCCCGGAACCGTACAGGCATTGCGTGCCGCCGTGCCTATCCCCATCATCGCCTTGATACACAAACTAAGGGTACGGGAGCTATACAGCGCCAAAAAACACCCCCACTCGCGCGGAGAAAACAAAATCTCTACTGATTCAAATTTTTAATGGCAGGGGCATGGATACAAAAGTCAGATTGGCCATAGACCGACTGACCAGCGTTCCTCAAAAGTTATCACGATGAAAAGATGTAATTTATCGCGTAGATCTTTATTTTTTCAGGCCTATTATTATCATATCCAGACGTTTCTCAACACAGCGCCTTACCTTTAGATTGGGGATCTTTTTTACCCATTTCCGGGCTTTCCTGATGCTGAAGGCTCCGGTAAGATCAAGTTCCGGGAAATATCGAAACTGGTTTTTTTTATAAGCTGAAAGATATCAGCAGTCAACCAGCGCTTTCTCCGGTTCCGCTATCAGGAAACGCCCTGTCCTGATTGCAAAAAAAACGTAAAGTTGTAATGTCAATCTTTTTACGGAGGCATGGTGTCAAGACACGGATAGGGGTTAGGCGCTGCGCAGGAATTCGCGGAGGGTTTCGTGCGCGTCGATGAGGAATTCGGCGGCCATTTCAGCTAAAGGCGGTAAGGCGAGGGCTATGTATAGATCTTTTCTTACATCCGGGTCGGGGTCGAATATCATGTTAAAAAGAGTTTTCGGGGTAACGATCTCATGGCTCAGGCGTTTCTGATATATACTTTTAAACTTCGGGAAAAGCGCGCTGATAACGCCTTTCAGCGCTTCGGACTCGGCTGGGGCGGAATCTTTGTCCTGCTTTGCCGTTTTAAGGCACGCCGCCTGGATAAGGGCGACGGATACGGCGTCGACAAAATCCATGAGAGGCACCATATCGCCGCGGCTTTCTCCGTCAAGAGCGACTAAAAGTTTTTCTTCCGGGATATCTTTCATTTCATTCAGGGCGCTGAGGCTTAATATATCGACTTTTATGGTATTTATGTCGTTATGCGGGATATTTATCCTGCTTTTTACTTTCGCGGGGTCCATATCATATTCAGAGGAAATTTCCTCAATATACATGTATAATTTCGGGATATATTGTATGCTCAATATACCTTTTCGGGCCGCGAATAAATAGTTTATATCCATGCCGCCGCGTTCATGCAGTACCATTATATACGCCCATATCCTGAGGCTCTCGTCAATATCGCGCGGAGGGATGAGCGCAAGGTCCACGTTTATATCAACCGGGTAAGCGCCCAGATATTCGGAGATCCTTTTAATGAGTGAAATATTCTCAGTAATAGTAAGGTCCGGTTTCTCCGCCGCGGGGGCCATATCCGCGGCTTTTTCGAATATGGGTTCAAGATCAAGCACAGTTAAAACTTCCCCGCTATCATCATCTCCGTTTTCTCCAAAGCCTCCATAATCAAGTATATCACCGGCCATTATGTCGCCTTTCGCGGCCAGTTCTTTGATCTCACGCGACAGAATGCCCGCGTACCTCGAAGACTTCTTTTTGATCTCGCCCAGATAGTAATTCGCGGTCGTAAGGTTACGCTCGTCGAAATACTTCCAGAAAAGCCCCACATCAGCCATAAACGCGTTACCCGATGAAATGCTTTTAACTATATTGCCGTACTTTACAGATTTGTCACGGAACGGGCGGGATACCTCCGCTCTCTTGAAACCGCTGTTAAAGGCTGTATCAAGGGCCCCTTTAAACGCCGCGTCTTTATACCCCCGGTGTTTATACCTGTAGAGTAAACAGGTCCCTTCCAGCATGTTTGTACCGAAAAACGTAAAGAACCGTATTATGTCAAAAAATTCGGCTTCACTCGCTTTGTCCCCTCCGGAGGATCTTCCGGCAAGATATGTCAAATACATGCCTATTACTTCCGCGTTATCAGGTTCGTATCCGAAATATCTGTCGTCTGATATTTTCAGGCCTTCCCGGCGGACGCGCGCGGTATCGGCATAATACGATAAAAAATCCATTACATCCCGGAAATAAGAGTCATATTCCGAGCCGTATGTATTTTCCAGGGACCGGAAATAATCTGACGCTTCACGCTCTGACATGGTTTTAAGTTTAATATCCGCCGGAGGTATGGATATGCCCCGCTCGGCGTTTTTATCCGAAAACTTTATGAGACGCCTGACGATCCTGGTAAGTACAGCGTCAATGCCCGCGCCGCTTTCTGGTTTTGCCAGTAAAGAATCAAGACATTCTCTTATTTTTCCCCCTGATACGCTTTGATATGAAAACGAATCTTCCGCCGGATATTGCCCGGAGCTCTGACGGTAAATATAAAGCAGGAACCTCACAAGATCCGCGTATTTTTCCCCGGGCTTACCGCCCGGCCCTAAAATATTTTCCATAAATGTGTCAATACATCTATCCATTACCAGGGCATAAAGCCCGGTTTTGTCAAAAAAACCTTTTTCTATGAA
>JBDRAX010000095.1:0-17454 GCA_043823375.1 Candidatus Omnitrophota bacterium
TAACCTTCTGTTAAGCGATACTTTTACCCTGTTTCTGTCTTACATATTCACCAAAATATCTTATTCCTTTGCCTTTATACGGCTCGGGCGGATAAAAAGCCCGGATTTCCGCCGCGGCTTCTCCTACTTTCTGTTTATCGCTACCCTTCACAATAATTTCCGTCAGGCTGGGAGTCTCGATTATAACATCTTCCATCGGCATAAAATTTACACTATGCGAAAATCCCAGTTCCATCACTAACATTTTTCCTTTCATCTGGGCTTTATAACCCACGCCCTGGATCTGTAATTTCTTTTCAAAGCCTTTTGTCAGCCCCAGAATCATATTTTGTATAAGACTTCTGGTTGTGCCATGCAAAGCCCTGTTAGTACGTGAATCGGAGGGTCTAGTTATACATATTTTATTGTCTTGAACCTCTACACCGAAACCCTTTGGAGCAATATGTTCAAGTTTTTTCCCGTTGGCTTCAATTGTAACCTTCTGTCCCTGTATTCCTACCTTGACCCCCGCAGGAATCTCTACAGGCCGTCTTCCTACTCTCGACATCCTAATCCTCCGCTTTTATCTGCAATAGCATTATTTTATGCTCTTGCTATTAAAATGATGCTTCATTTACCATATCTGGCAAATAACTTCTCCACCAACACCCTTTTCTCTTGCGTCCTTATCCGTAAGCAAACCTTTATTTGTTGAGAGAATAGAAATTCCTACGCCTCCCATAACGCTTTTGATCTTTTCTACCGGGACATATTCCCTCCGCCCTGGTGTTGACACTCTCTTTAAATTTCCCATTACAGGAGTGCCATCCTTAAGATATTTTAGATAAACTTTAATTTTGCCCTGCTTATTATCTTCGATAATCTTATAATTTTCAATAAAATTCTCACGTTTTATTATCCCAAGTATACCTTCGACAACACCAGACCTTTTTATAATGACAGTCTGTTTCCCCGCCATTATTCCATTACGTATGATTGTTATCTGATCAGAAATTAAATCTGTAACGCTCATTTATTGCTTCTCCTTTTTATGATTCATTATACACATGTCATCAGCTCACTACCAGCTCGCTTTTTTCACTCCTGGTATTTCACCTCGAGAGGCCATTTCTCTGAAACAAATTCGGCACAGTTTAAACCTTTTCAGGTATCCTTTCTTACGTCCGCATATCTGACATCTGGTTATAACCCTTGTGCTGAACTTTGGTTCTCTTTTGGATTTTTCTATTAGTGCTTTCTTTGCCATATCTTTCCTTTTATTTATTGAGTTATGTTCATATATCTTTAATTTTTCGTAAACGGCATCCCAAACGCTTCCAAAAGGCACATGGATTCTTCTTTTGTCTTTGCCGTAGTAACTATACATATATCAAGGCCATGTGCGACCGGAATCTTGTCCAGATCTAATTCCGGGAATATTGTCTGTTCCTTTATCCCAAGAGTATAATTTCCCTGCTGGTCAAATGCCGAGCGTGATACGCCGCGGAAATCCCTGATCCTTGGTATAACAAAATTTATTAATCTATCCAGAAATTCATACATCCGTTCTTTCCTCAAAGTGGCCTTTACACCTACCGGTACCCCTTCCCGTATTTTAAAATTCGAAACAGATTTTTTCGCTATGCATATAACCGGCTTCTGCCCTGCCATTGCGGCTATTTCGTCACGTAACGGGTCAACCAGATCTTTCTGATGAGCCATCTCACCCATGCCGACATTTATCACGATCTTATCAAGTTTCGGCACCTGCATAGTATTTTTATATCCGAATTTACTTGTTAATGCCGGTACTATTTCTTTTTGATACACTTCTTTTAACCTTGCCATAATTTTAATTCTCCCTTAATCCTGAAATAAACTTTTATAAAACTTCTTTGCATTTTTTACAATACCTGACTTTGCTGCCGTCGCTGAGAATATCCATTCCAACGCGTGTCGCCCTGTTGCATCCTTTGCAGATAACCGCCAGATTCGAAACCGTAATAGGTGCCTCCCGGTGTATTATTCCGCCCTGTTCGTCCTGTTTTCTTCTGCGGGTATGTTTTTTGGAAAAATTCACACCTTGGACTATAACCCTTCCTTCCGACGGGTTTACCTTTAAGACTTTGCCGCTTTTGCCTCTGTCCTTGCCGGCAAGGATTTTTACAGTATCATTCTTTTTTATATGAAGCATTACTTCTCCTTTTTAATCAACTACCAAAAACTTTTATACGACCTCAGGCGCAAGAGAAACAATTTTCATGAATTTCTTTTTTCTTATTTCTCTTGCAATCGGTCCGAAAACGCGTGTCCCTCTTGGGTTACCATCCTTGTCGATAATAACAACCGCATTATTATCAAACCTCAGAATAGTACCGTCTTCTCTAAAAATCGGATATGCTGTTCTCACTACAACACCCTTGACAACCTCTCCCTTTTTGACATCAGCAGTCGGTGTAGATTCTTTAATGTTACATGTTATTATGTCACCTATTTCCGCTGTATGTTTTCCTGATCGTCCGATAACACCTATCATCGAAGCTTTTTTTGCGCCGCTATTATCGGCAACATCCAATCTACTGCCCATTATAATCATTGCTGGAAACCCCTTTTATGCTTTTTCGATTATTTCAACAAGCCGCCATTTCTTTTCTTTAGAAATCGGCCGGCACTCCTTAACTTTTACAAGATCGCCATTTGATGCCTCATTTTTTTCATCATGAGCCTTTATTTTGGTATAATCCTTTACAAATTTCTTATACAGCCTGTGTCTTTTTTTTGTTTCCCACAGGACCGTAACTGTCTTATCCATCTTGTCACTAATAACTCTGCCTGTAATGACTTTCTTATTCGGTTTTGCCTGATTCACTTCTTTTCTCCTTTAAAATGGTATTACACCTTGCTATATCTCTCTTTACAAGCCTGAAAACATGCGGCCTCTCAACCCTTCCGGTTATCAGTTCCTCTCTAAGCTTAAACTGGTGTTCTTTCAGCGCATGTAACTTCTGCTCAATTTCCGCTTCTGTCATATTACGAACATCTTTGGCCTTCAAACTAATCCTCCTCGTGAAATATATTTCGTTCTGATAGGCAATTTATGAGCCGCAAGCCTGAACGCTTCTCTTGCCATGTCATACGGAACACCTTCCATTTCAAACATAATTCGTCCCTTTTTCACCACAGCTACCCAGCCTACAGGTGACCCTTTACCTTTCCCCATACGCGTTTCTGCCGGAGTCGCAGTTATCGGCTTATCAGGAAAAATCCTGATCCATAGTTTTCCGGCTCTTCCAGTTTCACGCATAAGGGCAACCCTCGCCGCCTCAATTTGTTTATCCGTTATCCAGCCGGTTTCCAACGCCTTTAATCCGAATTCTCCGAAATTAAGTGTGCTGCATGAAAAGCTTTTTCCCTTTCTGCGGCCCCTCTGTTGTTTTCTGAATTTTACTCTTTTAGGCATCAATGCCATAGCTATTTACTCCTCAATTAACTTTTTTGTCATCAACCTTGACTATTCCCATTTTTTGCGGTATTTCTTTATCAAACTTTTCCCCCCGATATATCCATACCTTTATGCCTATCAACCCATAAGGGGTTTTAGCTTCGGTAAAGCCATAATCAATATCAGCACGAATTGTCTGTAACGGAATTTTTCCCCATTTATATCCTTCTGCTCTCGCAATTTCCGCTCCGCCCAGACGCCCTGCGCACCGGATTTTTATACCCTTACCACCCGTATCCTTGTGTGTCTGTATAGCTTTTTTCATCACACGCCTGAATGGAACTCTTTTCTCGAGCTGGAAAGCGATATTGTCCGCAACAATTTTAGCATCCTGGTTAGAATTGGAAACTTCTTTTATGTCCACAAACAACTTGTTCTGTTCGCCTATGATCTCCTGTACTGTCTCTTTGAGCTGTTCTATTTGCGCCCCTTTGCGCCCAATTATCATACCAGGCCTTCCTGAATATATCATGATGCGGACACGATTACTTGCGCGTTCTATATCGACATGTGAAATGAGCGCTGAAGTCATCTGATTTGCAATGATCTTCCGTATCTTGGCATCCTGTAAAACCTGGTTCGCGTATTCTTCCTTTGTCGCGTACCATCGGCTTGTCCAGTCACGTATTACTCCCAGTCTAAAACTCATTGGATGAACTTTCTGGCCCATATTATTTACTCCCCGCTTCCTTCTTTTTTGTTTTTTTTCCGGCAAACTTGTCAAGTTCGATATAGACATGCGCTGTACGATGCCTGATAGCCGTCGCCCTTCCCATGGTCGCCGCCCTGAATCTTTTAAGCATGGGCCCGCCATCCGCCCTTATTGCCGAAACATAGACCTCTGTTGACTGCAGTTTCTCCTGTTTGTCATTATTTGCATTAGCAAATGCTGAATCCAAAAGTTTTTTTAATGCAGTGCCCGGCCTTTTATTCGCGCTATCCAGAACAAACCTTGCTTCCTCTACAGTTTTTCCTTTAATGAGATCAAGGACCAACCGCACCTTTCTTGCTGACATTCTTACATATTTTAATTTTGCGCTTGCAATCATAACTATCCTCTTTCGTAAACCTATGTCTTTTCTACTGAAATTTTAGTTGCGGCTCCATGGCTTTTAAATGTCCTGGTCGGAGCGAATTCACCAAGCTTATGGCCTACCATATTTTCGGTCACAAATAGTGATTGAAATTTTTTTCCATTATGTACCGAAATTGTCAAACCCACAAATTCCGGAAGTATCATTGACCTTCTAGACCAAGTCTTGATCGGTTTTCTACTGCCGGTTTCTATCATTTTGTCGACCTTTTCCATAAGACTTTTTTCGACAAAAGGCCCCTTTTTTACTGACCTTGACATATGCTATTTCCTCCGTTTAACAATTTTACTGTTTGATGCTTTCTTTTTCTTCCGTGTTTTCAAGCCTTTGGTAATTTTTCCCCATGGAGTGGTGGGATGACGCCCTCCTGACGATTTACCTTCTCCTCCACCCATCGGATGGTCTACTGGGTTTTTCGCGACAGCTCTTGATTTTGGTCTCCTACCTCTATGCCTTGTCCTGCCAGCCTTTCCAAGTGAAATATTTTCATGATCCGCATTGCCGACCTGACCTATCGACGCATAACAATTTTCGCTTACAAGCCTTACTTCTCCGCTGGGCATCTTTAAATGTATATTTTTCCCATCTTTCGCTTCAAGAATGGCACAGTTACCGGCAGAACGTCCTATTTTAGCCCCTCTTCCCGGATAAAGTTCAATACAGTATATTTCCGCACCGAGCGGGATATCTTTTAAAGGCATGGAATTTCCTATTTCAAATTTTGCCTTAGGCCCGCACTGTATAGTTGAATCAACTTTAAGTCCAATCGGCGCAATAATATATGTCATGGATCCATCTTCATACTGGATAAGTGCTATTCTGGCCGAACGGTTAGGATCATATTCAATACTTTTAACTGTACCTTTCAAACCTTTTTTTGTATACCGGAAATCAACGAGCCTGTATCTCCTCTTATGTCCGCCGCCTCTACATGTTACAGTCAGACGACCAAGATTATTTCGTCCACCAGTTTTTCGAAGCGCTTTTGTAAGGCATTTCCGAGGTGGAACCTTTGTTAACTCCGCGAAATCCGATATATCAGCCCACCTTTGCCCGGCTGTGATTGCGTTAAGTTTCCTTGTCCCCATATTATGTTACCTCTATTCTATTGTTTGGCTTTAAAGTTACTATTGCCTTTTTCCAGTTTGCTGTCATACCTTCTCGATACCTGACCCTTTTCTTTTTACCTTTAACATTTATTACGTTTACAGAATCAACCTTTACTTTGTACAAGTCTTCTACTGAATTTTTTATTTCTATTTTATTTGCAGTTGTATCGACTTTAAAAAGATATTTATTCTGTGTCAGCATCGCTGAGCCTTTTTCCGTTCTGATCATATGTTTAATAATTTCGTACGGTGTTCTCATTTTAACCTCTCAACCAGATTTTCAAGTGCTTCTTTTTCAAAAACAATAAAGTCATTTATCAAAACATCTCTCGCGTTCAAATTTCTCCCCTCCAACAATGTGACCTTTTCGAGGTTACGGGAAGAAAACTTTACATTTTCACTCATTTTATCTACCACAACCAGCGCCTTACCCTGTACGTTAAGCTTAGTTATAATATTTTTAAAGACCTTCGTCTTTTTATCATTTAAATCTATCTTCACAACCAACCTTATCATTTTTTCCAGAAGCCTCGCGTTTAAACTGGACAATAAAGCTTTGTGAAGAGATTTTTTAGGCATAGAACAGGAAAAATCCCTTGGTTTCGGCGGGAATACCACTCCTCCATGACGCCAAAGCGGATTACGCGTAGACCCTACCCTGGCCCTTCCTGTACCCTTCTGCCGCCATGGTTTAATACCGCCTCCGGAAACTTCGCCTCTGTTCTTCGCGCAAGCTGTTCCTTTCCGGGTGTTGGCTTCATACGCCTTGATTGCTTCATAAAGCAGCGCTTTATTGACAACACCATCAAACAGCTTTTCATCAAGCTGGAAATTATCTACGACTTTTCCCTCTAGATCATATACCGATAATCTTGTAGTAACCTGGTCCATTTTTATTCTTTACTTCCTTCTTTAGTATTATCTTCTTGAATTTGCTCTTTCTGCGCACGAGGAGCCACGGTTTTTTTCTTAGCATATTTTATAATCAAATATGATCCATTGGCACCCGGTACACAACCCTTTACAACTAATGTATTATTTGTCGCGTCAACATCCAACACCTTGAGATTCTGGATCGTTCTTTTTTCACTGCCCATATGCCCCGGCAATGGATGTCCCTTTATAACCCGGGAAGGAAAAGAGCTGGCTCCCATAGATCCTGGTGCCCTGTGAGACATTGAACCGTGAGTGTCTTTTCCTCCGGCCCATCCATGCCTTTTAATACCGCCCTGAAATCCTTTACCCTTTGTTATTCCAATAACATCGATATAGTCGCCCTTCTGAAAAATATCATTTTTCACTTCGTCCCCGATCTTTAAATCGGTTTTTTCAGGGCAGGTTATTTCGCGTACGAACCTTTTAGCCTTTAAATTTTTTGACTTAAGGTATTCTCTCTGGGGTTTTTTAACTCGTTTTTCCTTAGCGTCCGAAAAACCCAACTGAACCGCGTTATAGCCATTTTTCTCTTTCACTCTGATTTCCTGCACTGAACAGGGGCCGACTTCGAGTACTGTAACAGGAACTCTTTCCCCAGTATTTTCAAATATCTGTGTCATACCGATTTTCTTACCCAATAAACCTAGAATCATTTTTCCCTCTCAACTTATTAACTATATATTTTTATGTTGTTTAACATCCCTATCTTATTTCCACATCAACACCCGCGGGTAAATCCAGTTTTCTCAATGCGTCTATTGTTTTTGTTGTAGGGTCTACTATATCAAGAAGTCTTTTGTGAGTTTTAAGTTCAAACTGTTCACGTGATTTTTTATCAACATGGGGAGACTTTAAAACTGTGTATAACTCCCTTCGCGTTGGCAACGGTACTGGCCCTACTATTACAGCTCCTGTTTTTTTCACGGTATCAACAATCTCCCCCATTGATACATCCAGAAGTTTATGATCAAACGATTTTAGCCGCAATCTTATTTGTGAAGTTTTTGCTTTTTTCACCATATTTTTCCTTTTTTTATCTCCATCGCAAGTTTGACTTTCCCTGCGCCATACATTAATTACGGCGCATCTCCTTGTTTCTTACGCTAATATCTCCGAGATCACTCCGGCTCCCACTGTGTGTCCGCCCTCTCTTATGGCAAACCTCAGTTCCTTCTCCAACGCTACCGGGGTTATCAATTCTACCGTTAATCCTATATTGTCTCCGGGCATTACCATCTCCGTACCTTCCGGTAAATGCGCAACTCCCGTTACATCCGTTGTCCTTATGTAAAACTGCGGACGGTACCCGTCAAAAAACGGCGTATGCCTTCCGCCTTCCTCTTTACTCAATATGTATACCTCCGCCTTAAACTTCGTATGCGGTGTTATTGACCCGGGTGCCGCCAATACCTGCCCCCTCATCAGATCTTTCTTCTCTATTCCCCTCAGCAGTATTCCTACGTTGTCTCCCGCCTCTCCCTGATCAAGTAGCTTTCGGAACATCTCTATACCCGTTACTATCGACTTCTTTGTATCTCCCAATCCTACTATCTCTATTTCCTCTCCTACCTTTACCTTCCCTCTTTCTATCCTGCCCGTCCCTACTGTCCCTCTACCCGTTATGCTGAACACGTCTTCTATCGGACACAAAAACGGCTTATCCACATCTCTCTGCGGCGTCGGTATAAAGTTATCTACCGCTTCCATCAGCTCATCTATGAATTTACAATCCGGACTGTCTAACTTCCCTTCCGCCTGCAACGCCTTTAACGCGCTTCCCTTGATTATCGGAGTATCGTCCCCGGGAAATTCATACTTGTTCAATAACTCCCTTACTTCCAGCTCTACCAGATCCAATAACTCCGGGTCATCTACCATGTCTACCTTGTTCATGAATACGACTATCGCCGGTACGTTTACCTGCCTCGCCAGAAGTATATGCTCCCTCGTCTGCGGCATCGGACCGTCCGCGGCTGATACTACCAGGATAGCTCCGTCCATCTGCGCCGCTCCTGTTATCATGTTCTTAATGTAATCCGCGTGGCCGGGACAATCTATGTGCGCGTAATGCCTGCTCGGTGTTTCATATTCTACGTGCGCTACCGCTATAGTTATACCTCTTTCCTTTTCTTCCGGCGCTTTGTCTATCGTGTCAAACGCTCTCGCCTCTGCCTGACCTTTGTTCGACAAATACAGCGTTATCGCCGATGTCAATGATGTCTTTCCATGATCTACGTGCCCTATTGTACCAATGTTTAAATGCGTCTTTGTTCTTTCAAATTTCGCCTTGGCCATTATTCCCTCCTAAGCGTTAGTGTTTCTTTTTTCCCGGGCCTATTGTCCCGGCATTTTCCATTTATGGAGCCCACGGTCGGAATCGAACCGACGACCACATCCTTACCATGGATGTGCTCTACCATCTGAGCTACATGGGCTACTTGCGACAAAATCGAAATGTTCAAGAGCGAAATGACATTAAACTCCACCCTCCGCTTGACTTATAACTCAAGCCAGCTTCGGAATTTACGTTTATGTCTTATTTACCACCAGTATAGCCGAGATGTCGGTTTATAGATTTTACCAAAAAAGTTCTATATGTCAAGCATTATTTTCTTTTTTTTAAGAAACAACTTTCTCTCAGCTTACTTTTTAATTTAAATTAGCGGATTGGATACCCGGCTTTTTGTAGCCGGCCTTCCCAGTGATATCGCGGGAAAGTTATGTGCCCTTTTTCTCAAAATAATTCCTCGTCCGCAGTTTTCCGCGCGGAACCCGAACGGGATAAATCAAAGCGGTTCAGGAATTTATCCTGAAAATCCTGCATATAAAGAAAAATCCCCGGGGTAACAACAAGAGTTATTACCTGCGCGAAAATCAAGCCTCCTACGACTATAAGCCCCAGGGGCCTTCGCGAAGCTCCATCCGCGCCAAAACCAAGCGCTATGGGTACCGCGCCGATTATGGTAGAGGCACCGGTCATAAGTATCGGACGGAATCTGACAAGACAGGCATTATAAATCGCGTCATAATTAGTGACATTTTTTTCTTCAAGATTCTGGGTCGCGAAATCCACCATCATAATACCGTTCTTTGAAACAATTCCCAGAAGCATGAACATGCCGATATACGCGTAAAGTGAAAGTTCGGAACGGAAAAACAGTAAAGTAGCTAAACCCCCGAACGCCGCTACAGGCAGAGTTGTCAGTACAGTAAGAGGATGTATGTAGCTTTCATACAGGATCCCAAGTATTATATACATTATAATAACGGCGACTACAATAAGTACACTAAGGCTTGCGACAGCTTCTTCGAATTCCTGCGCTTCTCCCTGGAAAGTACCGCTTATCCCGGGAGGCAGGATCTCGCCGGCTAATTTTGTTAAATCTTTTGTCACATTTCCCAGAGGGACTCCAGCTTTCACGTTAAAGGAGATAGTCGCTGAATTAAGCTGATCATAATGAGGGACATTCTGCGGCCCTACTCCTTCACTCCATGTGGCGACAGATCCAAGCGGTACCAGTTTCCCTGTAGATGACGAGCGGATGTAAATAGTCGAAAGGTCTTCCGTATTTCTTGAATACTTTTTTTTCAGTTCGAGGATAACATAATACTGGTCTATGTCGGTTTTATAAGTGGTGATTTTCCCGCCGGCATACGCAAGGCTTAAAGCATTTTCGATATCCGCGGCTGTTACGCCTAAAGCGGACGCGCGGTCACGAAGTATGGTTATATTTAACTGCGGCATATTGAGCTTAACACTGTTCTGTATATCAACAAGGCTCGGCATCGCTTTCATTCCTTTTTCAAGTTTCAGCGCGCATTCATAGACCTTTTCTCTGTCGCTGCCGTTTAAAGCGTAGGAATATTTACTCCCCGCGGCGGTACTCTCGCCTCCAGTACTTATGTTTAATGACGGGATCGCTTCAATGAAAACGAACCCTAATGGAATTGCCGCTAACTTAACCCTCAACCTCTGCACAACTTTCTGAATAGAGTCTCTCTGCTTCAACGGCGTTAATACCGCGAAAACAGGGCCTGTGCTCTGGTCCGCTCCGGGCTGGAGGCCTGTAGCTGATATGACTTTTTCCACTGCCGGATCACTCTGGAATACAGCATCGATCTGGTCCTGGAATTTGCGTACCTGTTCAGTCGATGTGCCCTGCGGCACAAGCAGCTGTCCCTGGATCGCTCCGCTGTCTCCCTCGGGCAGAAAAGTCTTCGGCAATATCACAAAAAGCGCCAGTGTCCCCAGAAAACAGGCTATCCACAGCAGAACCGACACGATGCGATGCTTGAGCACCCATTTAAGCAAAACACTGTATTTCCGGCTCAAGTTCCCGACAAAACTGTCAGTAAACATTTCCATTTTTGTAGCGGTCTTCTTTTTTGTTTTGAGCATCCTCGCGCACATCATAGGGCTTAATGTTAATGCCATTATCATGGAAGCGATAATAGCCGCTACTACCGTCAGAGCGAATTCATTGAAATTCCGGCCCACGACACCGCTCATAAAAACCAGCGGAACGAAAACGGTAATTAAAGCCACACTTGTCGAAATAACAATGCCCGTTATTTCCTGCATACTGAGTATGGCGGCTTTTAAAGGTTTCTCACCGGCCTCGACATGCCTGACAGTATTTTCAAGAACAACGATAGCGTCGTCGACCAGGAAACCTACGGAAAGCGTGAGTCCCATAAGAGAAAGGTTATCAAGACTGAACCCTGCCGCAAACATGAAAATAAAAGTGGCAAAAAGAGTAAAAGGCAAAGTTATCGACGGGATAACAGTATCAGAGATCCGGCCGATAAAAAGAAAGATTACCAGAACAACAAGTATAAGCGCGATAATGACTGTATTTTTCACGTCATTAACAGATTCTATTATCGCTACAGCTCTGTCATAGAAAATATCAAGATCTACCGAACCGGGTATCTCTCTTTTGAGGTCTTTCACGGTATCCCTTATTCTCTGGCTGAGAGCTACGGTATTTGCTCCGCTACGCCTGTAGACCGAGACACAGACTGTACCTGAGCGCATTTCTTTTCCTTTACCTGAGCCGTACATTACGTTAACAACATCATTCTGCAGGCTGTCCACACATATTCCTATATCTTTGAGCCTTACTGGAGCGTTATCCCTGTAAGTCACTATGAGCTCGTCATAGTCTTTAGCGTTTAAAAGCTGCCCTTTGGGTTCCAGAGAAAAAGTATGGACCTGCCCGTTCAAGCTGCCCCCGGGTATAGTTACAGTTCCGCTCGTAAGGGCATTCTTAACTTCATCCAGGCCTATTTTGAAAGCCGCGAGTTTATCCGGGTCGACCTGAATACGCACCGCGGTTTTTGCTCCCCATACTGAAACCTGCGACACTCCCTGTATCATACTGATCCTCTGTCCGACAGTCCTGTTGCCAAAATCATACAGCTCACCCGGCCTCATAGTATCGGACGTTACCATTATATAGAGGATCGGAGAATCAGAAGGGTTGTTCTTGGAATATGAAGGAGGCTGAGGTAAATCTCCGGGCAAATTACTCGTAGCTCTTGAGATAGCGGCCTCCACATCCGGCGCGGCCAGATCCACGTTACGGTCCAGGTCAAAAGTAAGAGTAATAAGCGTCTGTCCCTCTGTATTGTTGGATAGTACAGTCTGAAGCCCGGGGATCTGCATACATTCATTTTCAAGCGGAGACGCCACAGTAGAAGCCATAGTAGCAGGACTCGCTCCGGGATAAACAACTGTAATGGTCATTACTGGATAATCCACTGAGGGGAGATCACTTATAGGCAGTTTTGTATACGCCGCTACTCCGAAAATTAAAGCTGCCATCATGACAAGAATGGTCATGATCGGTTTTCTTATGAAAATCTCTGAAAAAACCATGTTTTTACGCCGGCCCGTTTCCGTTACTGTTCTTATCTGAGATATCTACAACGGACACTCCCGGGCTCAAGCCCATCTGCCCCACAGTAACTATTTTTTCTCCGGGCTTAACCCCTTTCTCTATCACTACATTTCCATCATATTTTTCGCCCGCAGTAAGCTGTCTTAAATCCGCCTTACCTTCATCCGTTACAACAAATGCATAGTATCCTTTCTGTCCGAGCTGTACCGCCATCTCCGGGACGATTATCGCGCCTTCCATTATTCCGAGTATCAAACGAACCCGGACAAACTGTCCGGGCCACAAAAACCGCTTGTCATTATGTATGATCGCCCTGAGAGAAAAAGTACCGGTAGAATCATCAACCGTATTATCCAGTAAAAGCAGTTCCCCGGAATACGGCCCTCTGTCATCTCCTTCAGCATTTATCTGTACCTGGAGCTCTTTTACCATCGCTTCCCTGACTTTCGGTAAATTCCTTTCAGGAAGAGTAAAATCTATATAGAGAGTGTCTACGGTTTTTATATTCACAAGGGTCGGTCCGGTATTAGCGGAAACTATATTACCTTTATCTACCTGCCTTTTACCGGTTAATCCATTGACAGGAGCTTTGATATAGCAATATTCCACATTAATCTTCGCCAGATCAATGTTCGCCTGGTCAAGCTGGGCTTTTGCTTCAGCCACGGCCACGTCAGTCTTATATTTCTCATAATCCTGTTGTGAAATAAGGTTTTTCTCAAATAGCTGTTTATTTCTTTCCAATGTGTCTTTTTTGAGTTTTAAATCCACAAGGTCTTTGGATAAGGCCGCTTCCGCTTTTTCAAGCTCCGCGTTATACTGGCTCGGATCTATGGTAAAAAGAAGATCCCCCGCAGAAACTTCGTTCCCTTCTTCAAAATTAACCTCCTGCACTTTTCCTGTCACCTGCGATTTTATATCCACATTGTTAACCGGGACCAGCATACCGAATGAATCAAGGTACACAGGAACATTTTTTGTCGTAACTGTGTCAGTCTTTACGGGACGCGGCGGTATGACCGTTTTATGTTTTTCTGCCATACAGCCCCGTATATGGAAAAAAACAAGAACCAGAAAAAGAAAAAGGCATATACTACTGATAATTTTTTTATTATCCGTTATTATCCGGTAATCCATTGAATAGGCCCTTCTTGTTTTAAAAATTTTCTGCTCAGTGATCTATAAATCACAAAAAAACGCGGCTGTCTATACGCCACCCGCCGAAGCATTGTACTGCTGTTTCGTGCCTATAATACCCATGGAATGGGCCATTTGCACAAGAGCTATAAAAAGGTCTTTCTGAGACTGTATAAGTTTACTCCGGGCGTCGGACAACTCACTCTGTGCCTGCAAAAGGTCAAGAATGGTTTTTAGACCCGCGTTGTACCCTTCAAGAGCAAGACCATAGGATTCCCCCGCGGTATCGTAAAAAGCCTTACTGAATTGTTTTTTACTGACCGCGGTTTTGTAATTATAAAACCTTGACCACACATCCGCGCTTGCTTGCAGTTCGGAGCGTCTCAGTTCCTCCCTTGACGCTTCAGCAAGCGCTTTGGACTGTTGCAAAAGAGCCCAGTTACTGAAACCGTCGAAAACGTTCCAGTTGACACTCAGGTAACCTGAAACCTCATAATCATCTTCATCTTTATCCGGATCGTTTCTTTCATCGCCGTAATATTTGTACCAATTGGCATCAGTAGAAGCGCCGGCGTTAAGTGTAGGCCACAACCCTGATCTGGCGACAATTACCGCCGCTTCTTTAGCCCTGACATCCGCTCGTATGGAAGCTATATCGGGCCTCCGGGCGAGTGCCATATCAATAACACCGCGGATATCCTCCCCTGTCAGGTTATCCGGCACGTCCTCCCGCGGATTTACGATATCCATATCCGTATCCGCGGGAACTCCGATTATTACCGCCAGATTTCCTTCCGCGATCTTAATTTGCCCCCTTGCCACTTCCCGTGTATACAAAGCGTCATCATAATTTGACCTGGCCTGCAGTACGTCAAGTTTTACGCCTAATCCGGCATTCATTTTCTGCTGGGCGGCGTCAAGCGATGTTTCCGCGTCTTTAACATCCGCTTCCGCGGCAACAAGCGCTGACTGCGCGCTGTAAAACTCATAGTACGCTTCTTCAACTGCGAGAAGAAGATCCTGTATAGCGCGGTTAAACTGAAAATTCGAGGACAGAAGGGTTTGTTTAGCTTTTCGGATGGACGCTGACCTTCCTCCGAAATCCAGGATCATAAATGTAAGTTTCGCCTCAGGCCCGTAATTTATTTCATCTATTTCATCGAATTTCCTGTTAGCTACTTTTTTATTATACTCCGCCCCTCCCCCGATGTTTATGTCAGGGTATAACTTGCTATTAGCTTCTGTTACAAGGGCCTGTGCCGCCCTGGCCTTTTCCCATACTTCCCGGGTTGCAGGGCTGTTCTGCAGTGCAAGATCAATAAGTTCAGACAGGGAGAAAGGTTTCGAGGTATCTATTGTTTTAGAACGTATAGAACTCCATACTTTATCTTCAGTTCTCGTGCTTTTTTCCCATTTTGGCGGCGCCCATATCGCGTCAGGCTTTTTAGGAGCTTCAATTGACCTGCACCCAGCACAAAAAAATAAAACGGATAAAACAACCACGGGACAATACGCCCGCCATGATATACCCCTCATAAAACTCCTGTCTTAACTAATACCCTGACGCTGTTCGGTATTATTTTTGTATTAACTGTGCTGGTTTAAGATTAATTATACTGGAAAATCACATTAATGCAATTCCGGATGGATTTTACCATTGCGCGTCATTCTTGTTCTTTCAGTGAATTACCGATAATATCCTGTTTTCGGCGCATTACGGTTTTTTTTATCTCCGAAATAAGATTTTTCCCGTTTATGCCGCGTTCTGAAATAGACCGGGCCGCTTCCAGTATAAATTCTCCTGCGCTTCCGGGGTCTTCTCCTGCATCCGTAAGTTCCTTCATATAAACGATAGAATCAGCAAGAAGTCTTCCGTTGATGTTCATTGCCTTAAGCGCGATAACAAGTGATGTGATCTTAGCAGGGTCAGCTTTTTTATTCAACAAATCGGATAAAGGCGCCTTTAAATTTTCAATTTCATTCTGCGTAACACCGTTTTCCATCAACTTTTTGGATAAGCTTTGAAGAACGGTTTCATCCGGTTTTTCTCCCGCGAAAACAGATCCATGGAGAAAAAAACATAAACACATTCCAGCGATAAAAGTTAAACGTACCTTCCGCATAAACACCTTCCTGTTACTTTGATAAAATTTGAAACCACATTTTTCGCGCTAAGATCATAAAAGATCCTGCGCCGCAACAACGCGGTACCTGGCATATTTCCATAATGGCATTGTGATCGCCTCTTCCGGACAGAACATTACGCATCTCAAACATTGCTGGCATTCCCTATCAAAATTCGGATATTCTCTGATAGTAATATTATGGGTCGGGCAGAGTCTGACACAAAGCCCGCATTTCGCGCATTTATTTTTACTGACCCTGAATCTTTGTCCCATCCAGGCTAAAAATACCCGGATGAGATCCATGCTCACAAAAGAATAAAACAGATCGGACAATACCGGTATCCTGCCCCATTTCGCCCTTCCGCTGATTATATCCACAGCATATTTTTCCGCCTCTTTTAAGCCATTCAGGATTTTATATTTATTTTTTTCACTGTTTATTTTGACGGGGTATAGATTCATGGGCATTTTTATTTCTTTCGCCCCTATGGTTTTATACCCTTTTTTTACCATAAGCCTCTTCACCGGCCCCACTATCGCCCCTGAAAAACTGTGCAGAGTATCTACCATAAATACTTCGGTGTTGCCATAAGCCCGCGGCATTGATTCCAGAAAGTCTCTTATAAAGCTGTACGTCGACTGGCATGCTACCGGGAAAGCCAGGCCGATAGTGTTTTGAAGATTGATTTTGAGAGGGTCCTCTTTTTCAATTTTAAGCATATTCACATTAAAACCATTCTGCCTGAAAATTTCCGTCATTTTTCTGACAACCAGAAGAGTATTCCCTGTACCGGAGAAATAGTACAGATCAACAGTCTTAGACATCATGCCGCCTCCCGGATTCCAGCAACAGGGTTTATCCGCAATATCTGCAGAGAACCGCTCACTCCTGTATTTTCTCAAAGCAAAACGGACATTTTTTCATAGCGGATAAAAAGGTACAACATTCGGTTCGATATAGAATCAGTATACATCAGTATTGTACCAAAACCAAAAAAAGGTTTCCCCCGGGAACAGTCTTTTCAGCTATCCTGAAGCATTTTTTTCAGCCTGCTTATCTGGTCCCTGTATACGATCGCTTTTTCAAACTGCAGATCCCGTGCCGCGTTTTCCATTTCGTACTCAAGTTGCGCTATGACTTCACGGATATCATATTCTTCCTCAGTTTCCGCGGCCACTTCTTTAACTATTTCTTTCGCTTGCTTGTACGCCTCTATACCTTCTTTTATCGCTTTTGTTATTGTTTTAGGCGTAATGCCATGCTCCTGATTATAGCTCAGCTGTTTAGCTCTTCTCCCCGCGGTAATGTCTATGGTCTTCCGCATTGATCGTGTAATACTATCAGCGTAGAGGATTACTTCGCCGTTTATATTCCTGGCCGCCCTCCCGGCTACCTGAATAAGGGAAGTCCAACTCCTTAGAAAACCTTCCTTATCAGCGTCGAGAACCGCTACCAGAGCTACTTCCGGCAGATCCAACCCTTCTCGAAGAAGGTTTATCCCTATCAGGCAGTCGAATTCTCCCATTCTCAGATCCCTTATTATTTCTATACGGTCCAGCGCGTTTATCTCGGAATGAAGGTATCGCACCCTTATCTTCTTTTCTTCAAGAAAACGAGTAAGTTCCTCGGCCATCTTTTTTGTAAGGGTAGTAACTAACGTGCGTTCT
>JBDRAX010000096.1:0-6079 GCA_043823375.1 Candidatus Omnitrophota bacterium
CATTCCTCCCGACGGATACGGCTCTCCATATGTTTCATAATAATCAATTGTATACCGCCTGACCGTATCACGCAGTTTCTCGCCATATACCCATCCACTAAACCCGAAAACAACTTCCTTGTCATTATGTCCAAGATCTACTCCGAGATCAGTATTGCTCAGATTGTCAGAAAGTTGAAAAATATCTTTTTTGAACGCGGCTTTTCCCTTACGAAAAGTATATTCAAGTAGCGCGAGACATTTTAAATCAGCTTCTCTTATTTCAGAATCAAACGCTGAAGGGACAGCGAGATTATCAACACTTGTATCACGGGATGAAAAAATTTCAGCAAATGTAAGCGGAGATGTCAATATTGTTATCAGCAGTATTATAACTGTGATCGGCGATTTATGTTTCATGTGAATTCCAGTTAAGGTATCTATACAATGTATATGTATGTTTTGTAAATGCTTCTTTATAAATTTTTATACCACTTATATTCAACTTGAGCAATTGCTCAACACAGGATTAGAGTAATATAAATTCAGATTAAATGTCTCGATGGGGATCGCGCGATTACAGCGATTTTGAGGCCTCGATCTCAGCTTTTATCTTTGATTCAAGTGTCTTGAAGTCCACGGGCTGGATCCGCATTACCATTTTCCCATTTATCAGTTTTTCTATCTTTTCGAGAAAAGCGCTCATATCATCTTTACTCGCCTTTTCTCCTATAACAAAATCTTCATTTCCCGCAAGATATGTCATCAGCCTGCTCATGGAAATTAGAAGCGCGGGATTTGTTTCTATTCCTTTTTCAGCGTTTATCCTTATCTCTTTAAGTGATAAAGCGAGTATTATGTGCGGCCCTATGAGCCTGTTCTTATCCCGTTCCTCTTCTTCCCCATCAACAATCTGATTTATATAATACGCTTTCGGTTTTCCTTCGCGTGTCGTAAAATCCCTGAAAATATCTTTTTCTATGTTTCCTTCAGGATGTATTTTTTCTTCAGCGTCGCAGTATACTACTGCCCTCGCGCTGTCATTACTTTCAAGAATCCTGCCTGCCTTTGCTTTAGCTTTTTTAAGCGCGTCCTTCCCATCATACTGCATAACTTCTATATTCTTAGCGCCGAACCCGTCTTTCAGGTGTTTTCTCACAGCGTTCACTGCCTGAATGTTCTCACCGCTCGAAAATACAGACATCGGCAAAAATATCACTACAGGCGAACTCAAATCTTTTATGTGTATAAGCACGCCCAGCGCCGCGTTATACACTTCTTCCACTTCTTTACGCGCGCGCCTTGATCTCATATTTTCCCGTTCGCGTTTCAGGTTGCCGAGAAGAAACGCGTTCTTCTGCTCTGTTTCTTTTCTGCCTGATACCGCTCCTATTCGCATCGCTCGCTCGTACGCCTCGCTATATTCTTTTTCATACATTTCCTTATTATATATCCGTAAACGGGCTGAAATGGGATTCTCCGCGGACAGGGGTTCATTTTCTTTCTCGCGTATAATCAGGCCGTCGCCTATTTTCTCTCCGCCTTTCCCGTGGATTACTTCACGTTTTCTGACCGCGCCCATGGCTTTTAAACGTTCAAGCATTTTCATAGCCGCGAGTTTAGGGTTATTTTCTCCGCTCCTCGCGTCAGTTCCTTCAGCGAGATCTCCGCCGCGTATTCCGGCTTTAGCCATGTGCGCTTCTAAAACCGGTTTTACAAAAGGTTTTTCCAGTTTTTTTTCGAATTCGCCGGCGGCAAACATTTTAGTCATATCCTTCCAGCTCTTGCGCAGTATGTTTTTAATAAGCGTATTTGTCATTTGGCCATTTTTTATAAATTTTTTATTTTTGGTAATATTATTCCACAACGCTATACTTGCCGCTAATATATAGTTATCCGCGACAGCATGCCCCGCGTATGAGTTTATAGCCTTAAACGGATATAACCTGTAATCTTTCACCGGATAGTCCGTGTCCCTTCCGCCAAGGCCCTGTTTCAGTTCTTTTTCAGCGTCTTCTTTTCCTTTTGCCTGGCCCATGATATCCACATTTATAACATTAACTGTACCGTCTTTATTTATTATCACAAAATAAAAATCTATAGGCGGGCCGCGTACCATAAAAATCCGCTGATCTGCCGGCAGATTTTCCGCCTGTTCTTTTGTGAGGCTGAAAACCGCCTCCAGCAAATCCTCGAGAAGTTTGTCGTCAAAAGTTGTATAGTCATCGAGTGTCCCAACACCTTTGGGAATGGGCCTTTTTAGTGATTCATAGAATTTGATAATGTTACTTGTATTCGCGTCACGATTTTTAATTCTTTCATCGTCTTTTTTTTCAGGTTCTGTCAACATGTTTAACTCTTCTTCCGCCTGGCCTTTTTCTTCCGTTTCAGGCGCAGACAGTACAATCTCTTCCGTGTTAACCAGATCTTTATTAAGCCCCTCAAGACCGTACAATACTTTGTCTGAATCCCGCATAAACTCTTCTTTCCCTATACCGGCCTTTTCTTCCCTCTCATTTACCGCTATATCTTCAACAATCTCCTGTTGCAGAGGCGTGAGGCTGTCCCATATTGTTTCTCTCGCGCTGTCATTCATTTCTAACAGGGATGCGTATTTCCATTTAATGCCTGCTCTTGACTCGGCTTCATCCAGCATTTTTTTAAAACTGTTTTTCCCTTCCGTTAATCGCACCGCTCCCACAGGGAGAAGAAACGCGTACAGTTTCGTTCTTTTCAGTTTTTCTCCGCTTATTACGCTGAAAAGCTCGTCTTCTTCAGCTTTTGACTGCGTGAGTATATTCAGATAACTGCCGGCCCTGTCAAAAACAAGTCTGGATTTTACAAGCGCGTCCATGTCTTTTACATCATCACGTTGTACCATATATAATTTATCACCTGTTTCCTCAAGGCCTGTAAGTACATCCGTCATATTATAAAAAAACTCCCGCGTGGCCTCTTCAGTAAAAGTTTCCGGAAACATAAACGCGTGTTCATCACTGCCAAAATCAAACATGAACACGCCGCGTTCTCTCGCGAATTTTATTACTTCTTTTGTCGCGCGCGGCCTCGCGGTATCCATTACTTTGCCTCCAAGATATTTTTCTCTCGCTTTTCCAGCCATTACATCCGCGAAAACTACCCACGCGCGCGGATGTAACGCATATATTTTTTCCGCGAGATCGTCTTTCGTTTTTTTATCTCCTCTGAATTGTATTACGCTTTCTATCAATTCCTGATAATCGCCCGCTTTATTAAATACTTTACTCAACAAGCCCTCCCCCAGCTTCGCGCCGTTACTACCTTCGATCACCGCGAGATTCGATTTGATAAGCGCGATGTCACGCGCCGTAAACTTAAGCCCCGGGTTAAGCTCCTCCGCTTTTGCCGCTATTCCATCAGGGCCTGTGAGCGATCCTGTTTCCATATACGCTTCCCGCAAAGCGGTAGTCTTATCTCGCGATAACCCGTTCATAATCCTCGCCAGAGATACTCCCACAGGATTCTTCATTTCCAACCCGCTCAGGTATTCAAGCTCTGTTGACATCACACTGAGAATCACCATTGTAACGGCTTCAGGCACCATACATGAAGCGTTCAACAACGCTTCGCTTATATAAACCGTATTATTTTTCCCGATTATTATTTCACCTGACGGCACTTCTTCCGCCGACCTTATTTCAAGCTTCCTCAGAAATTTTCCAAATGCCCCCGGCGCCATAAAACCCGACTGCCCCGCTACATAGTCCAGCTTATCTATATCTTCCTCCCTCAGTACGAATTTCCCCGTGGACTCAGCGCTAAACGCGCTATTCACTTTTCCCTTCATCCCAAGGCTCAATCCCTCCGCGGTAACGGCATCTTCGGTTTTTTCTTCTGCCACGCGCGAAAGTTCTTCTTTTTCAAGTTCTCCCCTTATCTTTTCAACCGACGGCCTGTCTATTCCAAGTGTCACATACTTCTCATAAAGCGCCTTGAACCGTTTTACAAGTTCAGCGTCAAGCCCCCTCATACGGCACATGTTCTCTACGATCTCCGCGCCTTTTTCCTCAGCGCTCAGCGTCCTGTCCACATATACGCCTCTTCCATTCGCCGAGCTCCTGAAATACAATATCCCTTCCGCCTCTTTTATCACGGGTATCTCACGCCCTGTCACGCCCATACGGTTCATCAGGCTTAAAAATCCCTCAACGCTCTTTATCACCGTTGAATCCCTGTTTAGTTCTGTCACACTCGCCATATCCAGCGTCTGGTCAAGCACTTCTTTCCGCGTACGGTAATCCATTGTCCCGTTATCCGTTATCTTAACGTCACTCGCCGCGAGTACCGCTCGGCCTTCTTCAACAGGCTCTATCCTGAAATTCACCCCTCCCGAGCGCGGCATCGTAAACACTACAAATCCTCTCTTTGTCATCCCGCCCCGCGTATTCTGAACCTCAAGCACAGCTTCCTCTCCCGACACCAGTTTCTCCGCTATCAGTACCTGCACCCGCGCGCTGTTCACAGCCTTCTCCCCTTCCATCTCAAGCCCGAGCCTGTTCCACAAACTCGGCACCTGCAGGCCGAAACTCTCAACCGCCCTACTCACCATGCTCCCCAGTTCAGTGCTCCCTCCTCCAAGTATCCTGAAATACGGATTCTTATTTTCTTCTTCCGCCTTAAACACCGGCAGAAGCGATATGTACGAATAACCTTTCTCCCGGAACAGCCTCTCAAGATTCTGGCTGTGAAACCCGCCTGCAACAAGAAACGCGCTCTTAAGGCCAGTCCTTTCCATTGTCTCATCAAGATTCCTGAGAAATACCTCGTCCCTCTCGAATGAATACTCATAGAACTTCCCCACATCCTCAAGCCGCGCGTCCAGTTCTTCCGCCTCTTCCGGCACCGCCGCGTCTATGCCGAGCGCGGGGCTTTCTTTTTCAATGAAGGCTATAAGCCCGGACATCGGGCTTCCTTTCATATGTTCCGTGAAATACTCATAATCCTCCTTTGTCATCGAAAAAGCGAACGCTTTCTTCATCAGCATGAAATTCCTGCCGTATTTTAAAAGTTCCCTTTCTCTGGCGGTACCGCACATCGCGAGCCCGAGCGCGCCCTCAAGCGCCGAAAGTTCTTTCATTAGAACCGTCTTATCCACTGATCCGAACATCAGGGTATACTTCACAAAATCCCTGAACATCCCGAGATTCTCCATATCCACTCCAGCCGCACGCCCTGCCTCAATAATCCGGCTGTAATACTCTCTCTGCGCCACGCGGCTCGCGCGAAACTCCGCGGTCAAAACCGCAAGATCTTTTTTCTCCTTAACTGAAATCCTCCCGTTCAATCTCTCCACATATTCATCACGTTCTCTGTTTGCCGCTTTAAAATCTATACTTCTTTCCAGTTTCATTACTTCATCAAGAACCTGAATATTCATATAATCTTTCATATCTATCCCGTTATTCCCCGCCAGGCTTGTCAGATATGACAGATATTCCCTGAACTCTATCTTCTCTTCCCTGAAAAGCTCCATCTTTTCATCCAGTTCCATCAGGCCTTTTGAGAATGTTTTTCGTTTCATTTCAGAAATGATACGCGCCAGGCTGTTAATCGCGCTCTTTATCTCATCCCCGTGCCTCGCCGACAAACGGTACACTTCGAGATTTTTCCCATAGAGCCCCGGGTCTTCCACGCCCCAGATGAGATACCGGTACGGATCCATGGCTGACGCGGCTTCCGCTCCGTTCAGCATCCCCTGTCTGACAAAAAAATCCGTTGTCTTTTCTCTGACGTCTTTTTCCGCGATTCCCGTAAACATCCTGAGATCATACGGCCCCGCTCCGCCTTCAAGGCAGAGTAATTTAACGCCGTATTTCCCCCTGTAATACCCGAGTATATTTCTTATGGCACTCTGCGCCTCATAATCGCAGTGCGCGTCCTGTATGTAAACTATCACCTTACCGTTATTCCCCGGGTAAACATCCCGCGCTAAAGCTATATCCGCCGGTGTATCAATAAGGCCGTCTCTGAGATCGGTATTGAGGTCCTGATAAAGGTTAAATCCACCTGAAATTCCGCTATCGTCCGCCGCGACGCATATGTCCCGGCCGGCTAAAGGCTG
>JBDRAX010000097.1:0-4629 GCA_043823375.1 Candidatus Omnitrophota bacterium
GGTCTTTGTTAAATAAAAAAAATCTGGAATTTTGGGATTGATAAAGGTATTTGAGATAGATTATAATAGCTATCGAATCTTAGTTAGTAAAACAAATAACGGAAAAATACAGTTGATCGTATTGAAGGAGTTGAGGTAAAGATGAAAAAGGTACGGGGGATTATTTCGGGTTTTGTGTTAATTACATTTTCATTTAGCGGATCGGTATATGCTGATCCGGGTATGATTCCCGGGAGCGGCCAGGAGATCATTCAGGATTTGTCCGCGGGGTCGATTTTCAGCGACCTTAAAGGCGCTGAGGCTGAGATGCTCGGAAGCGTTAAGCTCGCGCTTCAGACGAACCTGATGAATCTCGGTGTCGAAGAGATCACTGAGGATGTTATAAAGAAAATGGTGGTAAATGATGTTATCAGCAGGAAGGATACTATTTTTAATCCGGACCAGATGAATTTTTTCTTCAGCAATAGTCTGGAAAAACTGCCTAACGGGTATTTCTGCGTTAAGTGCAGGGTTCTTGAAAAAGGGAGCGAAACTGAATACAAAGACTGTTACGCGGTATTTTCGAAAAATAAAAATACTGAGCTTAACGCTTTTTCGATAGAAGTATATAAAGAAGAAGAATGGCAAGAGTGGCTTAAAAATCAGGATAGCGCGAAAAACATTCCGCCGAAAAGAGCGGATTATAAGAAGGCTGACGCGGAAGCTATTGCCAGATACGCGGAGCATGAGAAATCTTTTGCCGCTGGAAGAAAAGCTGTTGATGAATTTATTAAGATGAAAATGGAAGCGGGGGATTACGCGGCCCAGTCGGATATCCGCGCGCGGGACGCGAACTATAGCTCCGGTAAATTCAGCTATTCAAAGGAAGATCAGGATCGTCTCGCGGCGGATCTCGGGAAAACGCTGACGGCCGCCGGTATGGGCCAGGGCGCGGTGAAACAGCTGGAAAAGATGTACGCGGAAAAACCTTTGATAATTATTCCTTATAATAAAGCGTCGGAAACCCTTCCGGCCGTAACCATGTATAACGAAAAAAATGAACCTGTTCCAGTCGCGGTGGATTCTCATTCAAGCGATAATGCTACATACTTTTTTATGGAAGAAGGGTTATTTCTCGGGGAAATGGGTAAAAGCGGGAACGCGGCCGCGTACAGGGAAGCTGTAAAAGGGGCGGGGCTTACCGTAACCATATATGACGCTTCTGTCAGCGCGGCGAGGCAGTTCATACAGGACAGGCTTTTATATGAAGCCGGCGTGTGGTGCGGACAGATGGGGAGAGTGGATAAAAACGGGATGCTCGCTAACGCGCTTACTGAAGCGAAAGCGGAATATGATAAGGCCCGCGAGGCTTATAAGCCGGCGAGCGGCATAAAGGCTCTTAAACCGGTTGGATCTTTAAGCGAAATTTCCGTTAAAAGGGATTACGCGGCCGGAACGGGTATGCTTGATGATAAAGCCGCGGAGGAAATTCTGGGGAAAATAATCGACGGTAAAGACCTGCCCGCGGGGGAAGATGATAAGGCTCTTTTAAACTGGGCGGATAGGCTCGCCGCCGAGGTCGGCGCGCTGATGGCAAGGCCGCTTCTTGACAATAAATACACGCTTTTTATGTGCGATGAGTTTTTCGCGAAAAAGGACGAGGAAAAAAATGATATGGCGAAATGGGGGAGCGTGTTTAACCTTGTGAGGCTTGATAAAAATAATCCGCAGGGCCTTGTGCAGGTTATAAACAAAATGGTAAAAGAAATGGGGCTTAAGCCGGAAGAGGTGATCGTACAGCTTCCAAAGGGAGTGGACGAGGATACGATCGAGAAACTGCTCGAGAAGAATCCCGGCATAAAATATATGGTCGTGGACGTCGGCGGATTGAGTAAGGAAAGTGACGTTAAAAAATCGGTTTACAGGCAGAGCATGTACTCCATGATGCTGCTTTCAAGGAGATTAAATAAGGAAAAATCACCGGAGAATTATAAAATAACCCGGCTGTTAAGGCTGTATATAAGCGCGTTCACCGGCAAAAAAGGCGCGGAGATAGATGAATATATAGAGGCGATGATCGAAAATACGGTACAGAACATCGCTCAGATAGTAAATATGATCTTGTCATATAAGCCCATCAAGAGGCTTGACGGGCCGGACTTCGAGCTGATAGCGGAAACACTCCGTTCAGCGTAATTCAGGAACAGATCTTTTTACCGAAGGGGGCATTTTTATACCGCCGGACGATCCGGATAAAAATGCCCCCTTTGAGTATCTTCCCCGGGTAGTTTATTTTTTCACCATTTCTTTTTTCTTTACTCAAAAGCTATTCTTTTATAACATATAGTCTGTAAATAATAATAAAGGACCCGATCTATGAGTAACAGGGAAATTGCCGCTGTTTTTTCGCGCATAGCGGACGCGCTTGAGATCAAGGGAGAAAATGTTTTCAGGGTAAGGGCTTACCGTACTGCCGCGCAGAATATTACGGGGCTCAGCCGTGAGTTGGAGGATATCCGCGGGGAAAACCCTGATCTTCTGGATAATATACCCGGTATAGGTAAGGATCTTAAGGCTAAAATACTGGAGATGATAGAGACCGGCCGGTTATCTTATTATGATGATCTTACGGGGGAATTCCCGAAGGGTTTTATGGAGCTTCTCAATATCGCGGGGCTTGGCCCCAGGAAACTGAAAAAATTGTATGACGAATTGGGGATACGCGATATAGATGATCTTGAAGACGCGTGCAATAAAAAGAAACTTGGATCGATCGAAGGCATGGGAGAGAAGACCCAGGAGAAATTTCTCGAGGCAATAGAGCATTACAGGAAACGGCAGGGGCGGATGCTTCTTCCGGAAGCGTACGCGTACGCTGAAAAAATAACGGAGTATCTGTCAAGATCCGGTATTTTTACCAGGATCGAAAAAGCCGGGAGCCTCAGGCGCGGAAGCGAAACCGTGGGCGATATAGACATACTTGCCATAGCGCGGGATAACACGGAGGCCATGGATCATTTTACTTCTTATCCCGCTGTGGAGAGTGTCATAGCGAAGGGCCCGACAAAATCAAGCGTGACGCTTAAAGATGGGCCGCAGGTGGATCTCAGGGTGATCGATTCATCATGCTTCGGAGCGGCGCTCGTGTATTTTACGGGGTCAAAAGAGCATAATATAAAGATACGCCAGCTCGCTAAGAACAGGGGATGGAAAGTAAATGAATACGGTTTGTTCTCGGTGGATGAGCCTGCTAAGAAAGAAAAGTTTATCGCGGGTAAGACCGAAGAAGAAGTTTACGCTGAACTTGGCATGGAATGGATCCCGCCGGAACTCAGGGAGTCCCGCGGTGAGCTGGAAGCGGCAGTGAACGGTACTCTGCCCGGAAAGCTTATTGATATCAGGGACATAAGGGGAGATCTGCATCTTCATACTACCGAGACTGACGGGCGGGCTTCGATCGGGGAACTGGCCGAGGCGGCCCGGGAAAAAGGGTATAAATATATAGCGATAACGGATCATTCGAAATACGTAAGGATAGCGAACGGCATGGATGAAAAAAGGTTTTCGGCGCATCTGGCTAAGATACGGAAGGCGAATCGCGGGGTGAAAGACCTCGAAATACTGGCGGGCGTGGAAGTCGACATACTGGAAGACGGAAGCCTTGATTTCTCGGATACTGTCTTGAAAGAGGCGGATATCGTGATAGCCGCGATCCATTCGCATTTCGGGCTGGATAAGGAAAAACAGACCGGCCGGATACTGAGGGCGCTGGATAATAAATATGTCAATATACTTGCCCATCCGTCCGGCCGGCTGATAACAAGCAGGGCTTCCATGCGGATAGATTTTGACAGGGTCTTCGCGAAAGCCGCGGAAAATAAGGTTTTCATGGAGATAAACACCCACGGCGAAAGGATAGACCTGAGTGATGTCAATTGCATGAGGGCAAAAGAATTCGGTGTAAAGTTCGCGATAGACACGGACGCCCACGAAGCGCGCCAGATGGATCTGGTACGGTTCGGGGTTATAACCGCGCGCAGGGCGTGGCTGAAAAAAAAAGATGTGCTGAATACCTGTTCTTTCGCGGCGCTTATGAAGGCGCTGAAGAAGTGAACGCGGCCGAATATTGATTGGCATAGGTCAAAAGAGGAAATGTTGATTTTGTGAAAAATAAGGCATGCGGTGTTCCGTCTCAGCGTGTAGGGGCTAATAATCATTCGCCTTTAATGGGTAATTCGTTTTTCCATTAACATTAATCAGGGCTAAAAATTTTTCGCCCCTACAGGATAAGGTGTCATGATATTGGCGTTGCGCGGCGGCGGAACAATTGAGATTGAGAAGGAAAGTGAGGCAGGCGGGTAATGTCCGGAAGCGTGAAAAGAGAGATAGAAAAACTGCGGGAAGAGATACTGAGGCATAATGGCCTTTATTATACGAAAGGCGAGCCGGGGATCTCGGACGGTAAATATGACGAGATGCTGGCCCGGCTCAAATTCCTGGAAAACGAATATCCCGAATATATGTCGCCGGATTCTCCGAAGACAGTTGGTGGCGCGGGACGCGTTAGTAAGGAGTATTCAACCGGATGAAATGAGCGGTGTAATATTGGCGCGATGCGGGCTGGGGCACATGCAATGTGCCCCTACAGGA
>JBDRAX010000098.1:0-8406 GCA_043823375.1 Candidatus Omnitrophota bacterium
AAAACTGGGAAAAGGTATTTTTTACATTACGATTTTTGAGGCGCAGGTTACTTTTCTGGTAATAACAGTCGGTTTTCTTATGATCCTTCCTTTCTTTGTGCATGTTCCGCAGGCGTCCTGGTTTACGGCGTTTATACCGGCGGCTTTGCTTTTGGGGTGCCTGGGGTGTCCTACGGATCCTTCGGTAGCGCTTGCGGTTACCCATCAATACAAGGCCGAGGGTGAGGTTTCCTGTACAATGCTCAGTGTGGCCGCGTTTGATGATGTGCTATGTATAATAAACTACAGTGTGGCTGTGGTCCTGGCCAGAGCAATAGCGGCTAACCAGGGTTTTAACGCTTATAGCGCCCTTCTCGTTCCTCTGATGATTATAGTGGGGTCTGTTTTTCTCGGTACGGGTATGGCATTAATATTTAATTTGATAACTACGCGTATTATGAAGGAAAGTGAAGGTATTTTCTTTGTATTGATACTGAGTTTTATCGCTTTGTGCTGGGGGCTCGCGACTTTACTTCATGTGGAAGAGATCCTTTCGGTCATGATCATGGGGATCGTGATCGTGAATTATAATCCCAAGCCGGAAAAAATATTTTATCTTCTCGAAAGGTATTCGGAAGAACTCATTTTTCTTATATTTTTCACTTTGAGCGGCATGCATCTTGATTTCGGCGCGCTTTCAACCGGGTTTATCATGCTTGTGTTTTTTATTGTTTTTCGCGTAGGCGGTAAGTATTTAGGCACTTACATAGGTGCTACGATCGCCAAGTCTTCGCCTGATATTAAGAAGTACGCGGCAAGCGGTTTTATTCCTTACGGGGGTGTTGTAATCGGCCTCGCGCTTATTATGCAGCAGGATCCTGTATTCGTGAAAATATCCAGTTTTATTGTAAGCGTTGTGGTGGGAGCTACTATAATAAATGAGTTTGCCGGGCCTATATTCGTGAAAAGAGCGCTTAAGGGTTCCGGAGAGATCGGCCGTGCTGAGACATAGTAGAACGGTTTTCGCGCGGGATAATGCCCTCTATTGGCGCAGGTTATTTTTTCTGTATCGTCAGGCTTTCGATCAAGCTCTGTTGTTTTCAGAAAAAGCAATTTGTCGCGAACCACCCTCTCATCTTTTTTGACACGGCGTGATATCTCTACTTAGGCGTGTTCTGAGAGGCCGGTACGGCAGGATATTCCGACATATCCTCGATTTTTGTTCCTTGAGGCAGATCGAAGATGTCATCCGGGATAGGCTGGTTGATCTCGATGTCCGTAAGAAATACTGTCAAGCTTGCGCCTATAGAGGGGTCTACGAATTCCATTTGTACGGGGAATTCTTTTTCTTTCCATATCCATACTTTGACATTGGATGAAGTGGGTTTGTCCACGTATTCGTAGATATCGCACAACTTTCCGTCAATTTCTTCCGTTCCTGAAGTGTCAGTGTTCAAATCCCGTATAAACTGCATATAGTCTACGGGGTTAATTATTTTTTCTTTTGTTGCCTGATCTAACGGGAATTTTACGGCGATATTTTCGTCCGGTAAATAGTTATAGATCCCGTTATTGTTGGTTATAGTAATGATCTTTCTTCCGGAAGAAACTGCTTCAATGCGTGTCATATTGTCTTTTATACGGATATCCAGTGTGGCAGTCCCGTTACTGTCTTTTGCGACCTGTTTGAACGAAGCGGTATAGGCGAAGGCATTTAAAGGAAGTAAACAGGATATAACTATTGCTGTTAAAAGAACCGTGTAATTTTTTTTATTCATTTCATTTTCCCCTTTTCCCGGAAAATATCATCACATTCAATTCCCGGGATTTTCTGTTGTCACTTCATGAAATATGGACAGGCTGAATTCTTTTTGCTATATTCGCAGTCTTTTTTGCAAGGTTCCATTTTTATGAGTACATCACAGTTTTGAATGCTTTTTCGTATATCATGTTCCAACCCGCTCACAATATGATGCCCGTTCTTGAACGATATGTCCTCCGGGACAATAAGTTTGAATTCAATAAATTTATTCCTTCCGGAAGAACGTGTTTTGAGATCCTGGAATTCACAGTATTTATCGCTGTGGCGGCTCAACTGTTTAAGAATTTCGATCTGGCTGTCTTCCTCGACGGATGAATCCAACAGCTTGAAAAAAGAATTTTTCGCGAGATGGAAAGAAGGAATGATAAGTATCCCGCTTACAAGTACAGCCGCTACAGGGTCGATATAGACCGCGATATCAGCTCTGCCTCGTGAAACGAGCGCGATAGATATTACAAAAGAGATGCCGATCATGCCGGATATCAAGCCTTCCATGCGGTAATGCACCCCTTCGGCGTTGATCGCCGGAGAAGCGCTTTTCGCGGCCATTTTGAATATATAATAAGCGCCGGCGAAATTAATCGCTGAATTTATGAACGAAGTAAAAAGCCCTATCCATGGCATGGAAATGGGTTTAGGGTGAAGAAAATGAGATAAAGCCTGTAAAGACATAGCCAGAGCTATTCCGATCAAGACCACTCCTTCCATGGCCTCGCATACATGCTCGACTTTACCGTACCCGTAATTGTGGATCAGGTCAGCCGGCCGGTTTGCAAGTTTTATGGAATAGTAGAGTATTATTGAAACGGCGAGCCCGACAAACGAAATGCCCAAGTCCATCGCTATGGCAAGGGAGTTTACGATCAAAAGGGATGCTACTTTTATAAGGACCAGTATTATGTTGCAGAAAAGGCTCACCAGCGTAGCCCGGAGCATATATTTTTCATGATCTTTAAGCATATCAGCAGTGCCCTTTGTTTTCTGTGAATAAAGGCAGTATACCCACCATATCAAGAACTTCATGGGCTTTACCGGAAATATTTACAAGGCTGACTTTTTTTCCCGCTTTTACGGATTTTTTATACGCGAGTAAAAGTACTCGTATTCCCGCGCTTGATATATATTTGACTTTTCCGAGATCCAGGAAGATGTTATTGAAATTTTCAGATATTATGGCGTCTATTTTCATTTCTACTTCAGGGCTCGTCGTCTCATCAAAGTTCCCTTCAAGAAAGAGTGTCAGAGAATCTTCTTTGCCTGCCTCAATTATTTTCATCCTGTATCTCCTTTATCCCTTACTGTGATTGTGAAAAAGCGCGTTCTGCCGCGTCAGGTGCCGGCACGGGTTTACGGGATAGTTTTTTCATGATTTCCATGGATCTTTTATTCAGGAAAGAACCTCCGTGTATATGTAGAAATTTACCGTTTACGAGCGCGTCGGAAATTTTTTTACGCGAGGCCCGGACAATGCGGCTGAAAGATTGCTGAGATATTCCCATCATTTTAGCGGCATCTTTCTGCGCGAGAGACATGTGATCAGCCAGTCGTATCGCTTCATATTCCTCAATAGTGAGCTTGATCTCCCCGGTATGTGAATAGCCTCCATGGGGCGAAAAAGAATCGATCCGGGGCTGCTGCTGTATGATTTTTTTTATCAGGGGCCTGCCTCTATTGCTCACTGTTCCCTCTTTATTAGGAAAAATAAGAAAAATTTAAGCGTACTTACTTTTTGTTGTGACTACTTATTTTAAACTCTTTACGGTAAAAGTCAAGCTTTTTCAATGACTTTTCGCGGGATGAGCAATATATAAAGGTGAGTATGTAAATAATGCAGAAATAATACATATAGTGCCGCAGTTGATCATACATCCCTTGCGTCTCTTCTAAAACAGGCGCAAGGGATGTATGATCTTTTCGTGCCGTTTATGCTATAGAGAACGAAGCACTTCTTCCTGGCTGTTCTTCCAGTCAGAGAACTTTTCCCAGTCTATTTTTGTTATGCGCAAAGGAGTCATACCGTTACAGATCCTGTGTATTTCCCGTGCTAATTCTTCGGGGGACATATTCGCGACATCCAGAAGGCGCATATCCTCTGAGGCAAAGACTCCATTGTTCTGCAGAAAAGTCAGTATTCTTCTCCCATTTTCGATAAGGTCACTGTCTGTAGTCTGAAAGTTATAATCATTAGTGAACCTTCTGTAATTCATAAGTGAACTTCCTATAACAATTACTTTTACTTCATCGATCGCCGGCTGTCCGCGCATGATATCGTTAACGAGGATAAAGTCCTTACCCGCGCCGGGACGCTCTTTTTCAATCTCCTCGATGAATCTTTCCGCTAAAGCCAAATGTTCAGATGTCGGGCAGTCAATAAAGATTTTCGGAAGGAGTGCGGTATTTTCGACTGTAAGATAAGCTTCACTTGTTTCCCGCAGTTTTTTTTCGAATTCGGCCGCGTTAAATTCAAGGCTGAAGTATCCTATTTTCGTGTTTAAACCGTAGTCTTTAGTGAGTTTTCGGTCGAGTTTCTGTCCTATTTCGAACTGGGCGTTACCGGCCTCCGGAGATACAGCATTTGGTATCAGAAAAATATTAAGCAAACCGCGTCTTAAGTCGTCCGTCATATAGCGCAGTTCCTGAGTGAACCGCGCGTTGCCCGCGGGGTCAATATAGTCCTGTATGCCCCACAAAAGTTTTTTAGAGTTTATTTTAGCGCCTTCCGCGGACAGTATATTGAAATTGTACGCGATCAGGGCTTTTTCGCTTTTTGTTATTAAGCTTCCTTCTCTTATCTTTCCGGCCTTTCTGGATTTGCTTATCAGCCCTTTCTCGGACATATCTTCCATACGGGATTCCAGGGCGCGGATAACATCTTCAACGCTTTGCGTGCGCGTATCAAGTTCTCCCATACCACTACTGTCCATGGCGATCCTCAAATCAGCGCCTCCTCCGCGCGTCAGGGTGTGCCTTGTAAGATGTTTATACGCGTCGTCCGGTGGCAGGCTGATCAGTCCTTCTCCCAGTTCATGGAACAGGCTCGTGTGTGAGCTTAATAAACCTTTCTTTTTTAACTGTTCAAAGACTCCTGACCGGGCTACCGCGTGACCACCGGTTTTAATCCTGTCGCTTATTTCCTGTATTTGCCGAATAATATCTTCTGATAAGAAAATTTTGTCTGTGGCGCTGTCTGTCGTGTTTATCGCGTAATAACCCTGGATCTCATTATGCCGTTCAATTGCGATGATCTCTGGCTTTTTCGATGCTATCCCGCCAAGCATCTTAGCAACCGCTGTTTTCATTTTTTCAGGCATAGAGGACAATTCATATAGTTTGCGGAGAGTTTCGAAGATGTCGGGTATATGTTTTTCCCGCATCTGAGCGGTCAGAGATATATCCTTTAATATCTCGATTTTTCCGTCAGGAAGAGATGAATTTTTAAAAATGATCTTATTCTCTGTTTCTGTGAAAACAAGATCTGAGAACGGTATCGCCAGACCATTTTTATCCAGGGCTTTGCCTATGAGACCGTTTTTTGGTTTTTGCCGTGTCGTCCGTTTTAAAATCCCTCTGGCTCCCGCCCAGATCCTTGATGTGATCGACCCCGCAAATCCTATGCTGGGGGAAGACGCAAAGTCGCCTATCGTGGCAATTTTGTGCACTACCGCGCGTTCGAACACGGGAATATCCATAAATTTTAGCGGTAAAAACGAAGATGAACCGCTAAAATTTATTCCGCTGAAATGCTTATATAGCAAAGTAATCTGCAGCCTGAATTCCTGCGGTGTTATATTGCCTTCAACCAGTTTATAAGCATTGTTCCAGAGGCTCACTATGATCGGCTTGAGATCTTCCCTGGCTGAGTCTGACTTCGTGCCTATATAACTGGAGTGCAGTATATCCATCAGGTTGATAAATCCTATACTTAGTGATTTTCCGCATATGGCCTCTGTTAACCGTGAAGCGATGACACTGTTCCTGTTGTCCTGAGATGTCTCCCGGTCTAATTGAAGTTTAGCTCTGTAAATTAGCCGGTTGTGTAAAAGTTTTTTTTGCATTTCAAAAAGAGTTTTGTTGTTAAAATCCATTTCGACTAATTTTTTAATGATATTTTTAGCGCCGATCTCAGTGATGTCTAACTCGGAAAATCCTATGACCTGGCTTATCTGTGTTTCATAGCGCTGGGGTATCCAGTCATTACCGCATACCAAGAGGATCTCTTCGATCATACCGTGTGTATCCGTAAGACCGGCAAAAACGTCTTTGTCGCATGTCATTAGATCACGCGTTAACCGGCTTTCATCGTTATCCTGGTATGAACCGTAAAGCGGGATACCTATTTTTTCAAGTATACCAACACGTTTAATTTTCATGTTTACCGGATCATCTGTGATTTCAACGGTTTTTTCCGGAACAATATAATATCCCGCGCAGGAGTCTTTATACGCGGTTATAAAAAAACCGTGTTTTTTTATAACCGTATTCAACTCCGTAAGGTATTGCGGATATTGATCCGATCCCGAAATGTGAGCGCCGTACGCTTCCGTAAATTGTTTCAGAGGGTTTTCCCCTTTAATCCCGAATGCTCTGGCGAAATGTGAATACAATTCCGTTTTAAGCTGTGCGCCTATATTTTTTTCGAGAAGGCCTTTTGACATAAGGCCCAAAAACGGCAATAATGTGTTCTGCAGGAACACTTTAAGATTCGATGCCTCCGCGTGACGTATATTATGATGTATCAGAGTGACGGCAGTTTTGAGAATATCGGCATCTATAGTTTTTCCGGCGAAACTGAATGCCTGTTCAATGTCCCGAACTGTAGCTCCGTAATAAAGTGCCTGATACGCGAGGTATTCTTGATCGTTGCATTGTTTGCGGTTGAGTCTTCCGTCAATAAGTAAACTGAACGCCATGTAAGCGGGGTTAGTTTTTACCGCCTGGTATCTTTTTACCGCGTTCGTACCGTAAGGTTTGTTATCTGCAGTATTATATTGCGACATTATTCTGGAACTCGCCCTTGAAACGCTATCTTCAAAAGGCTTCAGTTCCGGGAGTTTTCTGCCGGGTGTTTCTCCGGTTTTAGCCATGCCATCGTATTCCTTATACAGGACGCACATTCCTGTACGGAAAACGGATTCATCAATTTTGTTTTGATGGAACTCCAAAGCTATTTTCCAGGCTTTAATGATGATGTCCCTGAGGTTTTCCCGGATCACTTCGGACTCAGTGCCTCTAAAATATTGGCGGATGCTGTCAGCCTCGATGTAATATTTCTGGAGCATATCTATAAGGGAGAGAAAACCTATGCTGGAAGCTTCCCCGTAAATAGTTTCCGTAATATGAGCTGATATTACCTGCTCCGGGATGAAGTCATCTCCGGTTGTGTCTTTATCCCATTTAAGCTTGGCGCGAAAAATAAGTTTATTGTGGAGAAGTTTTTTCTGTATTCTTTCCGGCGTGAGCCCCTTAAAGTCGCGGTTAACCAGGTCGATTATGATCGTTGATCCGAGGTGTTCCGCGACTGGGATGTCGTCCACGCCGCTCATCTCGTCGATGCGTTCCATATATGAAACCGGCACTTTATTTTCGTGAAGAATTGAATTCACGACACGTATCATTCCCGATATTTCATCCGGAGCGATAAGTATTTCATTTTCCCGGGATAAAAGATACGATTTTTTTATCGCTCCCGCGATAAACGGTACACCTATGTTTTTAAGCAAAGTAATGTCTGTTATCGCGGCTGTGGTGAATTCCGTACTTTTATTGGGGTCTATAAAGTGGCACGCCGCGAAATCACGGTATACTGTCACTCGGTATTTTAAAGGGCGCAATGCTTCATTGAGCCTTGCCAGATACGAGGGGTCAAGTTCTCCTTCGCTTGGAAAACTTTCTTCGAACGCTTCTGTGAACCCTTGTAAAGGGTTCGGTCCGTCCTGCACGCTGAAAAGTTTTGTAAAGTGCCCGTAAATAGCGTTTCGGGTTTCCGGATCTAAAGAAGCTTCAAGTTGCCCCTTGCAGAGGAGGCCTAAATACGGCAGAAGTATATTCTGCGTGAAAAAGTGAACATCCGAACCGCTTTTAAACTTTATGTTATGTTTAAGCATATCCAGTGCCATTTTCAGGATCTCTTTATCGTCAGTTTTCGAGAGAGAGAAATTAAAAGCGGCGCGTATGTCTTTTTCGGGGACATTGTACGACACGGCCAGCGAAGTAACGTATTGTTTGTTGAAAGATTTGCTGCGGTCAAGTTTTTCGTCAAGTAGCAAACAGAAAGCCATATACAGCGGGTTATCGCTGACTGCCTGAAAAGTTTTTGTTTCCCCCGTAAGGTCAATATTTTTATTTGCTGTTTTTTTAGTGGGTACAGGTTGCGTCGGGATGACAGGCGCGAGTTGATCAATGGTTTCCTGCGGGATGACTTCCTCAGGATCATGTTCTTCGGGCGGTGATTGACGCAGTGCTTCCAGAAAATTAGCCGGTTTCTTACGGGCGGGTTTTCTGGGATTTCCGGTTTTCGAATTATCTTCCGTGCCGGAAGGATCATTGTCCACGGGCTTTTTAAAAATGTCCCATATAGTTTCAGCAAGCAGCCACAAAAGCAGCCC
>JBDRAX010000099.1:0-16272 GCA_043823375.1 Candidatus Omnitrophota bacterium
GATTTACAGTCTGTTGCGTTTAGCCACTTCGCTATCTCCCCGAACGTGGAGCCGGCGGAGGGATTTGAACCCCCGGCCAGAGGTTTACAAAACCCCTGCTCTACCACTGAGCTACGCCGGCGCATTACATAATTTTAAACAGCAAAGAATGACGAAATGTATTATACATTAATTTCAAACTTTGTCAATTATATCCAGAAAAATCCGCGGCCTTAAAGCGCTTAAAAAACCGCCTTAGAGCGTTATCTTGTTCCCCGCGGTATTTTACTACCCACAAAACAGGCACAAACATTGATCAGGGCTATGAAACAGTTGACAGAAACTGTTCCAGCAGGATCTCAAACTGTTTCTCTGTTCGAAAGTTTCATCAAAAAGAACAAACTGTCCTGAAAAGAAAAAACGCGGCTTCATCAAAAATCAATGCAGTTTTTCATTATATCCTCGGACGCGTTTTATATCACGGGGAACCTTGAGTATTTTATTCATCATTATCGTCGATATCGTTTATTGTATCTTCAGTAAGCATCGCTATCTTAACCATAAGGCTTTTTTCCAGATAATCCAGGTCAAAAGGTTTCAGGATATAATCAGAAGCGCCTAATTTTACCGTCTCCTGCGCGATCCCCTGGTCGATAACGGCCGTCGCCATTATTATGCCCACTTTTTTGTCTATCTCCCTTATTTTCTTTATAGCCTCGATGCCATCGAGCCCCGGCATTCTGATATCCAGAAGTATTACCCTGGGATTTGCTTCTTTAAGTTTTCTGATACCTTCTTCCGCGGAGTTCGCGACTATCGCCCTGTAGCCTTTAAGAGTCAGAAATTTTTCGAGTAATTTGCATATCTCTTTTTCATCATCAATAACCAGTATTGTCTCCACAATTTCCTCCTCTTGAATTTACGCTTTTTTCAAGCGGCCGCATAAACGCGTGCCTGCGCCCGTGAAAAGTAATTCATAATATTTACCGGATCATACATGAATTTTATACATTAAATATACTCTACATAATGGGGTGAGTCAATACCGGGATAGCTCCGCATTCCTTCCCCCTCCCACCCCTTTTCCCTTAACGCATAGGAGCGGGATATGGAACACCAGAACATCCGTTTCCGAGTTCACGCGTTATACTGTAAAATAATATCCCCCAGTGAACACTTCATTTCTCTTGCGACCACGGGGCACTTCGCCATAAAAAGGAAAAAAACAGGCCTTGGAGTATCGGACAGCGTCTCAAAATTTCCCTGCCCCTTGCTTATAACCATATCAGCGCTGTTATAAATACGTTGAAAACTTTCGAAGCACATCGAAGGGATCGTACCTGGAAGATCCGAACCGCTGGATATGATTTCCGCGGTTTTATCTAATCCGCAGAAATACGCGTCTTCTGTCAGCGCGTCATTGATGATCGGCTTCTCTTTTACCGCGCAGATAATTTTTTTGTCCGGATATATACTCTTTATTTCTTCGATAAATACCCTGTCAAATACGATCTCACCCGCGTTGTCAAGCAGATAAAGTATATTTACCGCGTCTTTCAGCTTATCTCTGAATTTGCCGTATTCAAAAAAAATACTGTCGCTTTTTCTGATCTTTTTGTCTTCGTCTTTCAATAGTTTATCAAGCTCTCTCGTGATATCATCAGAGTTTTTGAGCCCATAGTCGATGATATTCCCGGCTATCGCCAGTTCTATCGCCCGCAGGATGGGATCCTCCGCCTCAGCAACTTTCTTTTTCAACCTGTCATATAAGGACAGCGCCATAATATTGCATTTATGTTTTTTTTCGCTGTAAATATCTTTTTCGTTCAGATGATCGTGCACCATGCCGTATATCAGCCTGCCTGTTTCCGGGGGGGACGATGACATTGATATCCCAGGCAGCAATACCGCCATTTTATCCGCCAGTTCTTTCTGCTCATTCTCTCCGGCGCCTGCTGATCTTGCCGCTTCCAGAACCTGTTTAAAAAAACAGGGAATACAATCCAGATGAGTTTTCATTTTTTCCTTTTATTATTATCCCTCACCGAAAAAAAAGAGCCACTTTACGTGCCTCCTTTACTTTTCACCCTTCACACAAAGCCCTGTAGCCGCAACCGGACACGAGTTATCCCGTTATATACCCGCCCTGTCAAACGCTTCCGGCAGATACTTGAGGATATCCGTCGCTGTCATGCAAAACGGGCCTTTTTTCTCCGACGCTATGTCTCCTGCCATCCCGTGAAGGTATACCGCTATGATCGCGGCGCTTAGATCATTTATGCCCTGCCCGATAAAAGAAGCGATCATACCGGTCAGCACATCCCCGGTTCCGCCGGTCGACATGCCCGAATTCCCCGTATCATTGACATAATAATTCCCGTCCGGGGCCGCAACCACGGTTTTATGGCCTTTCAGGCATACAACCGCGCCTGTCAATTCAGCGGTTTTTAACGCCGTACCAAGCCTGTCCGCCTGGACCGATCCGACTTCTTCACCCCGCAAAAAGGCCATTTCGCCGGGGTGTGGCGTAATTACGGTCCTTTGTTTACGCCTGGACAGATAACTCATATCCCCTGAAAGCGCGTTTATCCCGTCAGCGTCAAGGACAACCGGACATTCTATTTCATCAAGGAGCGAACGAGTGAGCGAAAATGTTTCTTCTTCCCTGCCAAGCCCCGGTCCGATAACAACCGCGTCACAGTCAGCTGTAAAAGCCGTAATTTCATTTTTAGCCTTGAGGCTCAATGCCCCATTACGGGTTTCCGCTAACGGCCGAGTCATAACTTCCGTAAGCTTCACTTCCATTATATGGTTCAGGGATTCCGGGATACCGTTCACTACAATGCCGCTGCCGCATTTAAGCGCCCCCTGGCACGCCAGAAATGCCGCGCCGGTCATACCCTTTGACCCCGCGAGCACGAAAACCCTGCCATAATCGCCCTTATGAGAATCTTCCCTTCGTACCGGCATACTTCTGATATGATCATGCACCATTTTTCACCGCCAATGAATTTGACGTCGCTATAGTATGTGTATGCGAAATGCTCACGAATACCTGCGACAATTTGAATTTTTCTTTCAACGCTCCGGCCTTGCCATGGAGGACAACATACGGTTTTCCATCTTCGCTGTTCAATATTTCTATCTCTGTCCAGCTGAAACCTATTTCCGCGCCGTCAGGCAGAGCTTTTTTTACCGCCTCCTTAGCGGCGAACTTACCCGCCATGTGGACATGAAAAGCCTTTTTGGTGTTGGCATATTCAATTTCTTTAGAGGTAAATATCTTCCTGAGGAAGTTATCCCCGAATTTTTCAACAGCGTTTTTAAACCTCGCGATATCGACCGCGTCTATACCTATTCCCGCGATATTCATTTTATCAGATCCTTCATCAGGCACACTGCTTCAAATATACCCGTAAACACGGATTTCGCGATTATCGAATGGCCTATATTAAGTTCATACATCCCCTCTATTCGCGCCACGGGCACCACATTCGCGTATGTCAGGCCATGCCCGGCACATACCGTAAAACCTTCACCTACGGCGAACTCCGCCATTTTTCTCAGGGCGGCAAGTTCCTTCTCATATTCTCCATCGCTGTTAAATTCCTCCGCGTACCTTCCGGTATGCAGCTCTATAATATTTACTCCCGCGTCTTTCGACGCTTTTATCTGATCCGCCACGGGGTCAATGAACAGGCTTACTTCAATACCCGCGGACGTAAGACGTCTTACTACGCTTTTTACAATGTCGAGATTCCCGGCCACATCAAGCCCTCCCTCAGTCGTGATCTCACGGCGGTTTTCCGGGACAAGTGTCGCCTGGTCAGGCGCGACGGCGCACGCGATATCAACGATCTCAGGATCAACAGACATTTCCATGTTCAGTTTTGTCGTAACGGCATTTTTTATCAGGTCAAGGTCCCTGTCATTTATATGTCTCCTGTCCTTCCGCAAATGGCAGACAATAGCATCGCACCCGGCTTTTTCGCATTCAAACAGCGCCTCTACAGGACTGGGCTCAAAAGTCTTCCTCGCTTCCCGCAACGTCGCCACATGGTCTATATTTACGCCCAGCTTAACCATAGTATCCCTTTACCTTTAATATTTTTCGAATGGACACGCGCGCGCATTTTGTGTTATACGGCGCGGCCGCCGGACAGGATTAAACGCGCCCGCTTATTTCTCCGTCTCGGCAATTTCAACCGGGAGATACACATCTATTACCTGGCCTGCCATCTGAAGAAATTTAAGATCGGAATCCACACCCACACGCAGATGCGTACTCCGCGTGTATTCCCCGATATTTATTTTATCGGTTCTCAGCTCCGTAAGATTGGCCAGTACATCTTCCGGCCCGAAAACACTTATTCTTGAAGGCACGATCTTAACTTTATCAAAGGCTACCGTGTATCCCGCGGGTGATTTTCCCGAATAAACCGGTTTTACCGGAAGCTCCTTCACAATGAACTTATAGCGCGAAAAAACATCTTCCACTGTTTCTTTTTTCTGGCTGTAAGAATCGTTATTTATTATGTCGAAGACATAAAACCATGTCGCGCCAGCAAGAGCCAGTGAAAAGATCTTTGCCAGGAAATTGTTAAATATTATGTTACCCAGCCCCATTATCTATCCTTTTTTTCTTTTCGTTTTTCCATAATCCGCTGTATCACCGCCGGGAAAGATCTTTTTTTGAATCTCGAGATAAAAATCCTCTCAAGAAGTTTCCCCAGGCCCTTTACGTCAAGGTCCCCTGTCATATTGCCGCCCATAGCGAGAGAAATTCCCCCGGTTTCTTCACTTACAACCACTATGACCGCGTCCGTTTCCTCACTTAAGCCGAGCGCGGCTCTGTGACGTGTCCCCATGGTCTTAGGTACGTCCGTATTCTGTGTAAGCGGAAAGAGGCACGCTGCGGCCTCTATACGCTGCTGCGAGATGATCATACCCCCGTCATGCAAAGGTGTACCTCTTGAGAAAATAGTATTAATCAGTTCACTTGTAACCGTGCTGTCTACGCTGACGCCGCTTTCCACATAACGCCTCAGCCCGATCTCTCTTTCAAGGCCGATCAACGCGCCGGTCTTCTTTTTTGACAGGATACCCGCGGCTTTCGCTATTTCATTCAGTATCGCTTTTTCTCCGGAAAAAATACCGAAACGCCCTATCTTCGCAAGCCCTCTTCTTATTTCAGGCTGGAATATTATAAGAAAAGCGATCACGGAAATGGCCAGAAGCCTGGTCAGAAGCCAGTTGATGATCACCAGATTAAGCCCTCCGGTAAGCATGACAACGATCGATATGACTATAATGCCTTTTAATACCTGCTCGGCGACAGTCCCTTTGAGCAGAAGAAAGATCATATAATAAACAGCCCATAGGATCAGAATTTCCAAAACCATTTCCCAGGATGTGCCAAAAACAAAATCCATTTTATGTCTCCGTTAAAACATTGAATTTATTTACTTAAAAGCAGACTGGCCTTTTATAGTATACACTATTTTTTTATCGCATCAACTATATCTATCACATCGCGCATCTCACGCACATCATGCGCCCTTATTATAAACGCCCCGTTCATCACGGATGCCGCTACCGTACCGGCAGTTCCGAAAATCCGCTCTGGAACAGGCTTTCCTGTAATAGCCCCGATAAACGATTTTCTGGATGTACCGATCAAAACAGGTTTCCCCAGTTCCGTGAACCTCCGCAATTCCCGAAGTATAACAAGATTGTGTTCCGTTGTCTTACCGAATCCTATTCCCGGGTCGATAAAAATCTTCTCCGGGCATATGCCGTTCTTTTCAGCTGTTTTCACGGAACACGCAAGATAGGATAACAATTCTTCCACGATATCGCCGTAAACCGGATCCATCTGCATATTTTCAGGATTTCCCTTCATATGCATCAATACTACGCCCGCGCTATACGCCGCAATAACACCGGCCATGGCAGGGTCTCCCCGCAGCGCGGTAATATCGTTTATTATATCCGCGCCCTTCATTAAGGCCTGTTCCGCCACCCGGCTCTTATATGTGTCAATTGAAACCGGAATACCGATATTTGCCCGCTTTACAGCTTCAAGTACGGGTAATACTCTGGCAAGTTCTTCTTCGACCGGCACAGGTAGAGCTCCGGGCCGGGAAGATTCCCCGCCTATATCCAGGATATCCGCGCCTTCCTGAACCATTCTTTCAGCTTTTTCAACCGCCAGGCCCGTATCGTTATAAACGGAGCCTCCACTGAAGGAATCAGGGGTAACGTTCAAAACACCCATAAGCAATGTACGTCTACCAATACGCAGGGTCGTATTCCTGAACTGTATTTCCCGGCTCGCTGTCATCGGATCCTTTATGCTTCAGCTTTCAAACATTCGGTATCATCGACAAAACCTAACAGGTCTCTGACTTCACTGACATCCATGGTCTCTTTTTCAATGAGCCTGTTAGCGAGAAGATCCAATTTGTCCTTATTTTCGGAAAGCAGAGTCTTCGCGGTTTTATAGCACTGGTCGATTATGCTTTTTACTTCTCCATCCACTATCTTGGCTGTTTCTTCGCTGTAATTCCATTCTTCCGTTATATCGCGCCCGAGGAATACCTGAGCGTGCCGTTTCCCTATGGTAAGATGCCCGAGGCGGTCACTCATGCCGTATATTGTTACCATGTCCCTGGCCAGTTCCGTCGCTTTTTTTATGTCATCCTGCGCGCCGGTCGAAATTTCACCAAAAGCTATTTCTTCGCTTGCCCGCCCGCCGAGCATTCCGGAGATCTTTCCGATGAACTGCTGTTTACGGTATAAATAACGCTCTCCGCGCGGAAGCTGCATAGTATATCCCAGAGCCATGCCCCTTGATACTATAGTCACTTTATGCAAAGGGTCCGCCCCATCCACAAGAAAAGACATTAATGCATGCCCGGATTCATGGTACGCGATTATATTTTTTTCTTCTTCGCTTATTTTACGAGACTTCCTTTGCGGGCCGGCTAATACGCGTTCCATAGCTTCCTGAAGTTCCTCCATGGTGACCGCTTCACGGTTTCTCCTCGCGCCGAGCAGCGCCGCCTCATTTATTATGTTAGCAAGATCCGCGCCGGAAAAACCCGCGGTCTGCTGGGCGATTTTATACATGTCCACCCCCTGCTCGATCTTAACTTCCTTCGCGTGCACTTTAAGTATGGCATGCCTTCCGACAATGTCCGGAAGGTCCACGACAACCTGCCTGTCAAACCTTCCGGGCCTTAAAAGCGCGGAATCAAGGACATCCGGCCTGTTTGTAGCCGCTATCAGAATAACGCCTCCCGCGGTATCGAATCCATCCATTTCCGAAAGAAGCGCGTTAAGAGTCTGTTCGCGTTCATCGTGGCCACCGCCTATTCCCGAAAACCGCTGTCTTCCAACCGCGTCAATCTCATCCATAAAAATTATACAGCCTTTCTGGCTCATTTTTACGGATTTTTTTGCCTGTTCAAAAAGATCCCGCACACGCGAAGCCCCTACCCCTACGAACATTTCAACGAAATCCGATCCTGAAATACTGAAAAATGGTACATCCGCTTCTCCTGCTACCGCCTTGGCAAGTAAAGTCTTGCCCGTACCGGGAGGCCCCATGAGAAGAACGCCCTTTGGCATTTTACCGCCGAGTTTCTGAAATTTTTTCGGAGCCTTCAAGAACTCGATCACCTCCCGCAATTCTTCTTTTGCCTCCTCAATACCCGCCACATGATCAAATGTTACTTTAAGGTTATCTTTTGTAGCGAGCTTCGCCCTGGACTTTCCGAAAGCCATCATCTTTCCTCCGCCGCCGGCGCCCCTGTAGATAAAGAACCAGAGAAAGAGGATAAACAAGAGCATCGGGCCGAGAGAATAGAACAAATTGGATACAAATGTCTGCGGAGGTTTGATGTCAAAATCCGGAACATTCTTTATAAGCGCCGCTATGAGAGCGGGGTCATCGTCAAGCACATTAACTGAAAACTGTTTTCCATTATTCAGCTTACCTACGACCCTGTCCCTTATTTTTACCGCGGAAACGATAGCCTGCGTCTGGCTGTTATTTTCAGCCATTTGATAAAATTCTTTATATGTCAGTTCACTGGACGTTTGTTCCATAGAAGAAAAGAGCCATTGGAAGATATAAAAAAGCCCCACAACTATTAATATCCACACAAAAAGATTTTTCGGGTTCTTCTGAGGGTCCGGAGGATCATTTTTCTGGTTTTTCTGATTTTTCATTACAGGCTTTCCCGTTTTTCCCATTCCATCCATTGTTATCCCTGATTATTATTATGGTTATGGTAATATTTTATATTACGATCAGATCGCAGGTATTTTAGCATAGAAGCACGGCCCGGTCAAACTACTTCACTAAAGACGGCCAAAGCTGTCCTTTTTTGTTTTTCGAAAAAGTATTTCTTTTTTTGTCCTGACCGCGTTTATTTTGCCAGGAAGATCAAGCGATTTATTCGTATATGAAGTTTTAATAAAGAAATCCATATCCATCCAGTGCCTGTATGTAAGTTTTTTAACATTGCCTCCCGCTCTGGTAAAAAGTTCCTTAAATATTTCTTTTCTGATGGTTTCAGGATGCGTCATTATTTCCTGCACGTTAAAACCCGTTTTACCGTTTCTGGTATATGTTCTTAAAACTTTTTTTTTTTCGTTTTCCAGGAAAGATAGATCTTCCCGCAAAGTGTCCGAAAGATTTGCCAGAGTCCGTTTAACCATCGGATTTATTTTTTCAAGATATGGCAATACCTCGCGCCGTATCCTGTTCCGTAAAAATCTAATATCAAGGTTCGAGCTGTCTTCAACATATCCGGTTGAATTCCGGTTTACAAAAGTTAATATTTCCTTTTTATCCATCCTTATAAGCGGCCGGATGATCTTTATCCCTTTTTCTTCCCGCACCGGAGGTATGCCGCACATTCCGGAAAAGGATGCTCCGAAAATTATCCGCATAAGAACGGTCTCGGCCTGGTCGTCCATAGTGTGGCCTGTGGCTATAACCCCGCACTTATTTTCCACCGCTGTTTTCACAAGAAAATCATACCGTTTTTCCCGCGCTCTTTCTTCAAGAGAAGCCCCCAGGGTTCCGCCGCGCCGAACGTTTATTTTCTTATGCGCGCATTTTACGCCGAATTTCCCGCACAGGTTTTTGACAAATTCCGAATCTTTTTCCGACTCTTTTCCTCTGAGGCCATGGTCGATATTCCCGGCCATTATTTCTATGCCAAGTTGTCTCTTAATGTCCGATAAAGCCTTCAGAAGACAAACCGAATCAGAACCGCCGGAGACCGCGACAAGGACACTGTCGCCTTCTCTCAGCATATCATAGTATTTAACGGTATCTTTGATCCTTTTCAAAAAAGCGGAATTTGATAATTCTTTCATTTATCCCCGTTTTCGCGGTAAAAGTTTTTAATTCGCTCATCTCTGCCGTTCTCCCCGCGGCGAAAGCTTTCCTCAAGGCTGTATATACAGCCGCAGTAACTCTGCCTGTATATTTCTTTCTCTTTCGCCAGTTCATTGGCCCGGATAAAACCGCCTTTTTTCTTGAAATCCGCGCATATGAATTTTTCCTCGCAGATCTCCCGTCCGATAGTATTGATAAGCACGGCATCCTTATGCGGGCTGACACTTAAAGTTGTAGTAAAAGCGTCAAACATTCTCTTTTTCATATAGAGATACGTTTTTTCCAGCCTCATACGAAAACACGCCCCGCACCGGAGCCCCCCTTCTGCCTCATATTCTTTACCTTTAATTGCCAGAAACCAGTTTTCCCGGTCATACGGCCCTTCTATTAATTCAAATCCCATGCTCGCGGCCGTTTTTTCCGCCGCAGCAAGCCTCCGTTTATATTCATCCGCGGGATGTATATTGGGATTATAAAAAAAACCAGTCACAATATGTCCTTCACACATCAAGCGTTCCACAACAGAACCGGCGCAAATGCCACAGCATATATGCAACAGTATTTTCATTCCAGTTTTCTCCGGATTCAGGTGAGATCCATATTTAAATATAACTAACTTTTTTTTATTTATCCTTGCATACCCGTTTTTTTTATGGCATACTAACAATAAGGGAGTGGACCTTTAACGAATAAGCCGTTAAGCTGAAACGCTATACAGAAAAGGAAGGGAACCACTCCTTTTTTTATTGCTCATCGCCTTGCTTGATTATCAAAAAATATTTATCTTTTCGCGACAAAACATGCGCGCTATAGCACAACACTCAGAAAATCACTTGCTAACTCAAAGCCTTCATATCCGCTTACAAGACGCCTTAGTTCATCCGCATTCTGATATCTTCTGCTAATGTGCGTAAGAACTGTTCTTTTCACATTATTAGCCCTGGCGAATTCCACTACTTCAGGAAATGAAGCATGCTGATAACGCTTTTCTTTAAATTCCACCGGCCCGGACTTGCGCGTATCATGCATTTTGTCAAAATAGGTGCAATCCTGTATCAAAATGTCCGCGTCTTCGGCTATATTTTTAAGGTTATCGCATATTTCGGTATCACCGGAATATACGATCTTTTTTCCCTTTATGATGACCGAAACGTCTTCCGAAATTATACGGCGTCCGTTAAAGAACACTTCGCCTTTTTCTTTCAATTCCCTGTAAATATCCCCTTCACGCGGTAATCCCGCTTTCATCGCCTTATCGCTGTCAACGCATATCTTATCTTTTTCGATCAGAGCATACGCCACCGCGGGAATACTGTGCTTAACCGGCACGGAAATGATCGAAAAACGATCAGTATCGATCAGTGCGCTGATACGGCTCCCCTTGTCGGGAACTCGATGGGGGACTATCTTAAATCTGCTCTCAGATGATCTGAAATTTAAGCATTTTACTGCTCTCGTCACGTCCGGAGCGTAAATATTCAACGGCCTAACACGTTCCTCAAAACCCATCGTGTCTATAACACCCGGCAGGCCCAGGCAATGGTCTCCATGCCAGTGTGTAATAAAAATATCATCCAGCTTTAGCATATTAAGTCCCGCGAATATAAGCTGTCTCTGCGTCCCTTCCCCGCAATCAAATAAAAAATGATATTCTTTCCCGTCTTCATAAACCATGTAAATAGCGGCATGCGCTCTTTCCCTGGTGGGGACTCCGGCTGTAGTACCGAGAATGGTAATGCTTATGCGTGACATATGGCTTCTACTCCCTGCGGAAAACGGCAAAAACACAGCCTGCCGCCCGGACACCTCTTAATCCACGCCCTTTTCACTCTGTTTTTCCGGAAGATCTCCAGTAAAAAACACTTCTTTTCAGGCCTTCATACGTGGAACACTCCGGGTCATATCCTAATAGATCTATTGCCCTCGCGATATTATATATTCTGTCTTTTAAAAAATTATGCGCCCTTATTTTAAAAAATGGGAATCTCATTAAAAAGTAAATTATCCATCGTGGTATTATCGGAGGGACACCTTTTCCCGCGTATGAATACAAAAGATATACAAATTCACGCAGTGTCAGGATATCCTTATCCGATACCATAAATGTACCGCTCAGGGCTTCCTCTTTTTCAAGCGCCGATTCCAGGACCTGCACGACGTTCCCGACATATACCAGGTTAATTTTTGTATCCATTTCAGGTATATCGAATACAGGAAGCCACCTGCGGTCCACATTTGTCATAATACGGCCAAACGCGTGAGGCTCTCCTTCGCCGTATACAATACAAGGCCTTATAACCGCGCAGTTCAGCCCTTTATCCCTGAAACTCATTACAATTTTCTCCGCTTCTATCTTAGACCTCCCGTAAGCGTTACTCGCCTTATACGGCAGATTATCCCTTAAAGGCACCTCATGATTCCCGCTTATCACGGCAACGGAACTCAGGTAAACCAGCCTGCCGGCTCCATACCTCACACAGGCTTCGCAGACATTACGGGTGGTTTCGGAGTTAACTTTGAGCAGTTTTTTTTCATCTTTGCTCATGACAAGAGCCGCGCAATGAAAAACAGCCTCAGGCCTGTGCGCCTCAAAGGCCCTGTTCACTTCATCGCTTTCAAGCAGATCCGTTTTTTCCAATACTACTCCTTTAGCCCTTAAGCAACGCGCTTTAGAGGGTTTCCGAACCACGCATACTATATCATGATTTTTCTTCAAAAGGCTTTCCACGAGGCGCCCGCCGATAAACCCGGTCGCGCCCGTAACAAGGATCTTCATAAGCTATCTTCCCCTGTATACCATCTTTGCTATCAGAATAAAGGAGCACAAAACAAAACTGACTGTATTTGCCGCGATAACGGGAAGCGCGTTCATCAATATGCCGTAAATAAGCCACAGACAAATACCGGTCGTAAGGATGATATACATATAAAGCGAGATATCTCTGGCATGTTTTGTCCTGAGTATCTTGACTATCTGCGGCACAAACGCTATGGTCGTGCAAAAACCGGCGGCCAACCCGATCACATTTACATGAAAACTCTGCATTTTCCCCCTTTAAGATTATCCAGTAAAAAATCTTGTGACTACACCGGTTAACGGAAGTATTATCCTGTCGAAGAGCCCAAGGTATAAAAAACAGATAAGTATGACAAAACCGTATCTCTCAAGCCATACGAATCGGCTGGCGATACTCGCGGGCAGAAGCGAAAACAGTATATTCGCGCCGTCAAGCGGCGGAATAGGTATGATATTAAACACTCCCAGAATAATACTTATTACAACACCATAAAAAATAAACCTGCCGGGCAGTGACCCCTGAGCAAATAAGCCGCTCTTCAAAACAAGCGAAAAGATAAAAGCCATGAGAAAATTCGCCGCGGGCCCCGCCAGGCTCGTGAAAAACATACCTGCCCTCGGATTCCTGAAATTGTACGGATTTACGGGAACGGGTTTAGCCCATCCGAAAATAACCGGGGATCTGGAGATAAGGAGTAATCCGGGCACAACAAAAGTTCCCACAAGATCAGCGTGCGCGAACGGATTCAATGTGATCCTGCCCGCGTCTTTAGCCGTTCTGTCCCCGAATAAATACGCCACACACCCATGCGCGAGTTCATGGATCACTATAACTATAATAAATACCGTGACCGAAAGTAACATATTTTCCATTCTAACTATTCCCTTTATCGTACCGCATGAACTCTCCGATTTTTATATAGAAACACCTTATATCCCTTTTCACGGATCGGCAGAGCGAAAAGACCTTTAACTGCGCCGGCGCGTCAAAACAGCCGACACGCTCAACTCAGAGGTTTTGATCACAAAAAAAATAACAAAAGAATTTTCGAACCAGCCGCAATAGAACGAGTTACAAAATACTACAACATATAATAGCTTCAATAACTTATAATTGCAAGAGCGTATTTCCGCGGCTTTTCCAGTTTAAGACAAGAAAAACACAAATTAATAAAAAAATATCCGTCTCAGGGAACACGGACGGTTCTGTTCCTGATAACTCTAATTAAATCGAATGAAATACTATCAGACTATGCCATTAAAAGGCAAACCTTTATATACAACAAGGTGCTGCTGAGACTGAATAAGCGGACGTTTCTTCTTCCAGAATTTTTTGTAAACGAATTCCGTGATTTCTTCCCTCTGTTTGCGGCTGTACAAATGGACATGCGGGTAAAGCAGTATCATCCATATTACCGCCATGAACTTTTCAAAATCATCCACGAAAAACTTCACACGATTTGTCCTTACAAGTATCTGCGCACCGCTGAACACCGGATTTTTTCTGAGTTGTGAAGCAAACCGGAGCAGGTCCTGATTATTCCTGTGTCCGAAATATTTACCGGCAAAATGATTATAAAGCCATGTCGTGCTGAACTCATCCGTATCTTTCGCCGCCATGAGCACGATATGGACAGCGGCGGTCTTAGATAAGATCACAGTATAAAGGTTTTCAAGTATTGTCTGCCAGGTATCTTCACCGCTATAGTAAAGTGAGTGGTGCATAGTTATAAGATTGACTTTTTTCCCTTTAAGCCATTTTTTCAGAAAAAGTCCGGTCTTTACGCGTTCAATAAAAACTTTGGTATAATCAGCGCAGATCGGAGTAACGTGATCAGTGTACTGCCGCAGTATCCTTTCTCCTATAATATCCAACGCGGCTTTTTCCATATCCAAAAGATACAATCCGCCCCGGAAAGCGGTCTCAAGTATCCTGAACTGTGGTTCATCGCTTGAACCGATAGATATGCCCCGCAGCTTTTCCTTCAATGGAACAGCCTTATTTAACGCGCGGATAACTTTCGCCAGTTCCTCGCCTATATCGATTTTGTCGTTACTGTGCCTCGACCATATTTTGTCTTCCTGGAACATCAATGAATCCGCGACATCGACGCCGCGTTTGATCAATTTTTCATCTGATCCGCCCGGCATAATATTCCTTCCCCTCTTCTGTCCTCCAAAAAAAAACGGAGACCGCTATGACTATATGGTAAGCCCCATTCTTTTCAGAGCTTTATTCATTCTATCCACTGCCTGTTCCCTCGTATTCCCTTCAGTGAGATTATCCATGCACACACAGGCGTATCCACGCCGGTTTTTTATTTTAAAAATATTCACTCCGGACGCGGGCACCTTTTTCAGTATTATCTCTTTTGTCATTTCTTCCTCCTTTCACAGGGAAAAGACAGTTTGTGCCTTTATCAGCCTTTCATTTACACCACGTTATCGAAAGAAAGCGCTTTTAGCCTGCCGCAACAGGCATTTTCTTTATATTTATGTAATTGTCAGATCAGGATACGAGCCCTGTATACACTTCGCGCGGGAATATCTTTAGTAAGATTTATTTCCGCCGTTCCATTTCTTTTTCAAGAAAATCCTCGATATCCCGGTTTGCTTCCCATATCGCCCTTATCTTGTCTTTATTCCTCGCGAATGCCATTACCACGGACGGATCAAAATGAGTCACCGCGTTTTCAATGATCATGCCGACTGAAACATCAAAATCAAAAGCTTCTTTATAGGGGCGCTTCGAAGTTAACGCGTCAAAACAATCCGCGAGGCCCACGATACGCCCATAAAGCGGTATTTGCGCGCCCTTCAGGCCGCCGGGATAACCTGTACCGTCGAACCGCTCATGATGGCTTAAAGCGATCACGCCGCATGCCTTCATGATCGGCGATTTCGATAATTTAAAGATCTGGGATCCGACTTCAGGATGCGCCTGAATGATCTCCCTTTCCTCATCGGTAAGCTTACCTTCTTTTTTAAGTATGGAATCAGGCAGCACTATTTTCCCTATATCATGCATAGGGCTCGCGTAACGTATGATCTCTATTTCCGCGGGCTCGAGGCCCATCCCCCCGGCAAGTATCGCGCTATAATCTGCCATCCGGACGAGATGAACCCCTGTAGCGGGGTCCCTGTATTCAGCCATTAAGGCCATGCGGAATATCATCTCGAGATGCGATTCTTTAAATTCACGGTACGCTGTCTTAAGCTGATCATACGCCCTGTGTATTCTTACCTTTGTTTTGTCTCTTGAGCCGCCATGCGCCATCTCTATCACCAGTCAGATCCTACAACAGAAAGAATATCATAAAATTTATTACCCGTTAATTTTCAAGTTTTTTAAGATATTTATAATAATCCCCGTCAGTCGTGAGTATTATAGTTGTGTTCCCGTCTATCGTATTCTTATAAGTCTCCAGAGTTTTCGTAAAAGAATAGAACTCCGGGTCCCTGCTGTATGCCTCCGCGTAAACAGATAAAGCTTCAGCGTCAGCCTTCCCCCTTATCCCCTGCGCCGTACGGTACGCCTCGGAGGTGATAAGCTTAAGTTCTTTTTCTTTCTGCCCCATTATTTCCAGGCTCTTTCCATGGCCTTCCGAACGGTATTTCTCCGCGGCCCTTTTCCTCTCGGAGATCATCCGTTCATATACCTTTTTACGTACTTCTTCCACATAGTTAATACGCTTTATCCTGACATCAACAAGTTCGATCCCATATTGAGGCGCGAGTTCCTGAGCTCGTTTCAGGATCTCGTTTTCAAGCTCGTGCCTTCCGACTTTGATCCTTTCAAGGGCTTCCTCCGCTATCGCGGCTATGTCATCCGCATTCTGCGTATCAAGTATCCGGTTAGAATCTCTTATTGTCTCAACCAGAAGATGCCCGGTAACTACATCCCGTGTAGCCGAGTTTATGATATCGTCCAGGCGTGCCTGCGCGCCTCTTTCATTGCTTACTGACTGTAAAAAACGAAGAGCGTCCTGGATCCGCCACCTCGCCGTAGTATCGACCCATATATATTTTTTATCACGCGTAGGTATCTGGTTGGGATCGCCATCCCAGTCAAGCAGCCGTT
>JBDRAX010000100.1:0-9517 GCA_043823375.1 Candidatus Omnitrophota bacterium
ATCCTGTTCCACATATTCTATATCTACTTCGGATCCGGTCTTGATCTCGGTGATCGAAGCCGCGTTTTCGATCTGGGCGTCAGGCCCCACAGTATAAACAATATCCATTGTGGTTTCCTCTCCGGTATCCTCATTGTAATCCACTTCGTTTATGGTTATAGTCCCTGAGCCCGCCTGGGAAACTATGCCATAACTATACTTTACTTCCTCTTCCTGGCTGAACGCCGTGTAATTCGCCAGCGCGAACACGGCAACCAGTACTGCCAGACCCGCAAATAATAGTTTTTTCATTACTTTTCCTCCTGTTTACTTTTTTTGAAAGTTCCTTCCATCTTCAAAATATCCTCTTTAAATATTTCAACATCAGCCAGCCCTTTCAGAAGAGCGTTCAAAAGTTCCTTATGTGGCTTATTGGCGGGTTTAGACAGATAATAGTACACATTGTTCCCTTTACGTTTATCGTTCACTATCTCCGTCAGCCTCAGCCGCGCAAGGTGTTTGGACATATTTGACTGCTTTTTTTCAAGGATCCGGCACATCTGCCCCACCGTTAACTGCCTTTTTTTCAGCAGATTTATTATCCTGAGCCGCGTATCATCCGCGAGGGACTTTAATATCTGCCTGGCCTTTCTTATTTTCATTAACCGGCACCGCCTTTCAGGACTATCCCGTTATCCCGTACAGGGGCTTATTCGTGAAAACATGAGCATATGTTCATATAGTTTACAATAAAATATCCCAGTTGACTACTAAATTCTCAGTTATTTTCAGTATTAGAAATAGTGAGATCTTCACGGATATCATATTCGCCGCGGCGCGGGAAACGGACAGATCCTCCCTGGATCAACTCTGCCTCCCGCGTTGAAATTGCTGTCTCCGGCCCCATAAAGTTTTACCAGGGCCGGTTCCATGACCCCGGAGACAGCTATAAGAATTTCATCAGAAAATACGGTTCACCCGTTTATATACTTCGCGACCTCGGACAATAATTTCTCAGGTTTAACAGGTTTCTCGATCACAGCCTTCACGGGAAGCCATTCCTCGTTCGGCTCAAAACCGAAAGAAAGATTCATATCTTTTCTTATCCCGGTGGTAAGAAGGACCGGTATGCCTTTTGTGGATTCATTTTCTTTTATCTTTCTGGCGATATCAAACCCTTCTGTCTTATTGGCCATCATAACGTCGAGAAGAATAAGCCCTGGAATTTCCTTTTTGGCTTTTTCGAATCCTTCTTCACCGTTGGCTGCCTGGCTTACCTGATAACCTTTGGCTTCCAGAAGAGTAGCCATGGCTTCTCTGAAATCAGGGTCATCATCAACGATCAGAATCTTTCCCGGCATAATATCCTCCTTGTTGCGGGCTTTGAAAGCCTTTTTTTTTGCGCTCATACATTAAACTGTCTCTCGAAAAATACCGTATCCCGGCTTCACCGGAAAATAGACTATAATTATACCACAATATAACTATTTTTGGGCACCCTCTCATTTGTTTGTTTTTTCTCCGTATCATCTACCCGCTGGATATCGTCCGTCAGGCAGTCTATCCCCCGATACAATTCCGCGGTGCCGATCGCGTCATATAAACTCATCCCGCGCGCCCATCGTTATTTCATCAAGCATCTTTTCTATATATTTCCTGTCAGTTTCATCCAGGTTGTTTTTTAATTCATCTATAAGCCTGTACCCCTCTTTTTTTACCTCTTCAGAAGCGAAATCATCAAGATATTCTTTTAGCGTTATCATGGCGTTAACCGCGCATTTCCCTTTGATCACACCGGGCCGCGCCAGATCCATGAAAGCTTCGCCGGTCCTTTTTTTCCGGTAACAGGCGGTACAGAAACTGGGTATCTTTTTTTTTGCGATGAGCATACTAATGACTTCATCAAGTGATCTGTGGTCACTCAGGCTGAACTGCATTTCAGCTTCCGCCGTTTTACTTGAATACCCTCCGGGAGAGGTCCTTGAAGCGGCGCTTATCTGCGAAACACCCAGATCAATAAGTTCATCTCTCACTTCAGGAGTTTCACGCGTGGATAATATAATCCCCGTATACGGCACGGAAAGCCTGATAACAGCTACCAGTTTTTTAAAATCCCTGTCCGATACCCTGTAAGGCACTTTCAAGGAAAGCTCAGCTCCGGGCGCAGGTTCTATTCTCGGTATAGAAATGGTATGCGGCCCGACATTGAATTTTTTCTCAAGATGCTCAATATGCGTCATAAGAGCGAGAGTTTCAAACCTGTAATCGTAAAGTCCGTACAGTACTCCGATACCCACATCATCTATACCGGCCTCAAAAGCCCTGTCCACGGCCCGTATCCTGTTATCAGGGTCACTCTTTGCCCCGCGCGGATGTACCTCGCGGTATGTCTTCTCGTGGTATGTCTCCTGAAAGATCTGATAAGTACCTATCCCCTCAGCCTTGAGCTTCCTGTAATCTTCCACGCTCATGGGGGCGCAGTTGACATTTATCCTTCTTATCCTGTCCGGACCGCGTTTCTGGGCGTATATCGTTTTTATCGACCGCGTAAAATAGTCTATATCGGATACGCCCTCTTCCGAAGCAACAAGAAGTACTCTCTTATGCCCCATGCCAAGAAGCTCGCGCGTCTCACACGCTATCTCATCCTGTGTAAGTTTTTTCCTCTCCGCGAAAGGGTTATCCGCCTTAAAAGCGCAGTACAGGCAGTAATTTGAACATATATTGTTGATATAAAGCGGCGCGAAGAGCACCACCCTTTTTCCGTATATGGAATTTTTCACTTCACTGGCCGCGGCAAATATCGCCTGTATTTCTTTGTCTTCTTCAACGGATAAAAGCGCCGCTGTCTCTTCGATCGTCAGCCTTTGCAGAGAGACGCTTTTAGCCAGTATACGAGCTATCTCCGCCGGATCCGTTCTTTCCGCTGATCCGAGGACAGCGTTTATTCTGTTTTCATCAATGTATTCCATATTCTCTCAGCCTTTTTTTTCAATATCCTGCCTGCGGATAGACCTCAGTAATTCCACGGTTTTTTTCGCGTTGAGTTCCCCGTAGATCTTATCGTCTATCATAATTACGGGAGCCAGCCCGCACGCTCCGAGGCAACGCGCTTCGTGAAGCGTAAAAAACATATCTTCAGTAGTCTCGCCCATCTCTATACCAAGTTCCTGTTTTATGGCGTTCAATACTTCCCGCGCCCCCCTGACATAACAGGCGGTCCCCATACATACGGATATTATATGCTTTCCTACGGGGCTCAGGTTAAAATAGTGGTAAAATGTCGAAACACCCCAGATATGAGCAGTAGGTATATTCATAAAAAGCGCTATTTCGTCCATAACTCCTCTCTCCAGATACCCCCAGAGAGACTGCGCTTTATGCAGTATGGCTATAAGATGCGACTCCGGATGTTCTTTTTTCCGGCATTCTTCCATGAATTTTTTCAGATCTTCCAACTTTGTATCCTGTAAAATCGTCATATCCTTCCTCCGTTATCTTGCTATTATCTCTTTTGGGATTATGCCTTTAGGCTGCTTTGCCGCGTAATGCGTATGCAGATACTTGTGCGAAAGAGGCCCCAGCGGCCTGCCAAGGAATTCTTTATACAGCCTCTGAATATCGCGGTTTTCATGGCTTCTGCGGATAGTCCGCGTCCTGTCCAGCCCGTAAAGAGCCTCGGCCCGGAGCGCGAGGATAGTTTCATCAAGCGGTATGGAATTGGAACCGGCGTACGGCTGGCCGCCGCCGCCTATACACCCGCCGGGGCATCCCATGATCTCGATAAAATGGTATTTTTCAGGGTCTTTACGCACAGCGTCCAGAAGGTCACAGGCATTGCCCAGCCCGTGCGCCACAGCCACACGGATCTCCTTACCGTCCATTTCCAGTTTTCCCTCTTTTATACCCTTGAACCCCCTCATATCGTTGAGTTCTATGTTCATAAGAGTTTCCCCCGTATAGAGTTCATACGCTGTCCTTATCGCGGCTTCCATTACGCCTCCCGTTACTCCGAAGATAGCGGCCGCCCCTGAGGAAATGCCGAGCGGGCTATCGAATTCTTCAGGTTCGATATTATAAAAATCTATACCCGCTGATTTTATCATCCACGCGGCTTCGCGCGTCGTTACTACTATATCCGTAGGATCCATGCCTTCAACGCGCAGTTCCGGCCTTTGCGCTTCATATTTTTTTGCGGTACAGCACATGACCGCCGCGGAAAAGATATTCCGCGGGTCTATTTTCAGTTTCTGCGCAAAATATGTCTTCACTATCGACCCCTGCATGGACATCGGTGACTTGCATGTGGAAACATTATCCAGAAGATCCGGGTAGAACTGTTCAAGGCACTTTATCCACGCGCTTGAACATGACGTTATCATTGGAAGCTTCCCCTTACCCTGCACCCTTTCCAGGAACTCACTGGCCTCTTCCATTATCGTAAGGTCGGCCGCAAACTGGGTATCAAAGACATAATTAAAACCCAGCCGCTTCAGCGCGGCCGCCACCTCTCCTTCAAGCGCTTTCCCGGGCGGGTATCCGAACGCCTCCCCTATAGCGGCCCTGACCGAAGGCGCCACCTGGGCCACTTTAATAATTGAATCATCGGCGAGTTTCTCGAAAAGTTCCTGCGTGTAATTTCTCTCCACGAAAGAAGCCGTAGGGCAGACATTGATACACTGCCCGCAGGTCGTACACACGCTCTCCGAGAAAGGCATATTATACGCGGGCATGACCACGGTATTAAAACCGCGGTGCGCGTATCTGAGCGCGTTAACTTTCTGCACCTCACCGCACATCCTCACGCATCTGCCGCAAAGAATACATTTATCGGGGTCACGTATTACCGAAGGCGAAGAAAGGTCTTTTTCATAATGTTTTTTTTCGCCTTCAAAATGCCTTTTTCTTATACCCATAGCGTACGCGAGGCGCTGCAGTTCGCATATCCCGTCTCTCTCGCACGTATGGCAGTCTTCAGGGTGATTATCAAGGATAAGCTCCACTATATCCCTTCTCGCCTGCCGCAGCTCTTTCGTATTGGTCTTTATCTTCATCCCGTCGTTTACAGGATAAGAACACGAAGCCACAAAATTTCTTACGCCTTCCACTTCTACGATACAAACCCGGCACGCCCCTTCTATGGACAGTTTCGGATGATAACAAAGCCTCGGAATTTTAAACCCCAGTCCGTCCAGAGCCTGCATTATGGTCTGGTCTCTCCCCGTCTGGTACAACCTGCCGTTCACCTCTATACTTATATTGCTCATCGGTCTTTCCCCCTGTTTATATTTTTTTTACGGCCCCGAACTTACAGATATTAAAGCACTGTCCGCATTTAATACATTTTTCTTTATCTATCTCATGCTTCTCCTTTGGCGAGCCTGAAATAGCTTTTACCGGGCACACCCTTTTACACGCGCCGCATCCCACACAGCTGTCGGTTATGGCATAAGTGACCAGGCTGTCGCACTCAGACGCCCTGCATTTTTTATCCCTGATATGTTCTTCATATTCCTCGCGGAAATTTTTTATTGTGCTCAGCACCGGGTTCGGCGCCGACTGCCCCAGTCCGCACAGAGAAGCCTTCTTTATCATATTACCGAGCCTTTCGAGTTTTTCGATGTCGCCGTTCTCTCCCCGGCCTTCGGTAATACGCGTCAATATCTCCAGCATCCTTTTCGTGCCCTCACGGCACGGCGTGCATTTTCCGCAGGATTCATTCTGGGTAAATTCCAGGAAAAATTTCGCGATATTCACCATGCACGAATCTTCGTCTATGATTATCATACCCCCGGACCCCATTATTGAACCGGCTTTTGCCAGGGACTCATAGTCGATCGGCGTATCAAGATACTCCTCAGGAAGGCATCCTCCTGACGGGCCGCCTGTCTGAACCGCCTTAAATTTTTTATCTCCGGGGATGCCGCCTCCGATATCAAAAACTATCTCGCGCAAAGTCGTACCCATCGGCACTTCCACAAGCCCCGTATTGTTGACCTTCCCTGCAACGGCAAAAACCTTGGTACCCTTACTTTTTTCCGTTCCTATTGAGCTGAACCATTTTGCCCCGTCGAGTATTATGACCGGGATGTTAGCCCATGTTTCAACATTGTTTATCAGAGTAGGTTTACCGAAAAGCCCTGATATAGAGGGAAAAGGCGGGCGAGGCCGCGGCATCCCTCTTGAACCCTCTATGGAATGTATAAGAGCTGTTTCTTCCCCGCAGACAAAAGCGCCCGCGCCGAGTTTTATCTCTATATCGAAAGAAAAATCGGACCCCAGGATATTTTCCCCGATAAACCCCTGTTTTTTCGCGGCGGCTATGGCTTTCTCAAGCCTTATGATCGCGAGCGGGTATTCCGCCCTGATATAGATTATCCCTTTTCTGGCGCCTATGGCGTATCCGCCGATAAGAATACCTTCAAGTACGGTATGGGGATCGCCTTCTATGGCGCTTCTATCCATAAAAGCCCCCGGGTCACCTTCATCGGCGTTACATATTAAAAATTTCTCGTCCCCTTCAGCTTTCCTGGTGAACTCCCATTTAAGCCCTGTGGGAAACCCCGCCCCGCCCCGTCCGCGCAGCCCTGATCTCTTGATCTCTTCTATCACGTCCTCCGGGCGCATTTCGCTCAGGACTTTTGCCAGCGCCTCATATCCCCTTAAAGCGAGGTAATCATCAATACTCTCCGGGTCTATTATCCCGCAGTTCCTGAGCGCTATCCTCATCTGCTTGCCGAAAAAACTTACGTCCCCGAAAACCCGGAAAAACCTGTTAAAAAGATGGTCCTGTTCTATAACAAGCCTGGCCACGGGCTTATCCTTTACAATATGCTGTTCGACTATTTCCGGTATATCTTTTTCCGTCACATTCCCGTATATGATATAACCGGGGTTTACGATCATAACAGGCCCCTTATCACACATACCGAGACAACCCGATATATTGATCTGCACATCCTTTTCCGTAAGGTTCTGTTTCCCGATCTCCTGTTTGATCAGCTCTTCCAGTTTTTTAGAACTTTTGTGAAGGCAGGACGTACCGTCACACAAGATGATCGCTTTTTCCGATATGATATTCTTTTTTTTCGTTTTCATGTCTCCGCCTCTTTACTATTTAATTATCCATTCCGTTATGACTTCGCCTTTTTTAAGGTGACGGTCTATTATTTCCCTGGCCCGCTCCTTTGTTATTTTACCGTATTTAACGGGTATCTTTCCCGCTTCTATGACCTCCACAGTAGGTTCCAGGTTACATCTCCCCGCGCATCCTTTCTGGCTGAGATACACATCAGTAAGGCCGTTTTCAACGGCTTCCTTGAAAACTTCCATGACGTCTTGCGACCCCGCCGCTATCTCGCATGTAGCCATCCCCACATAAACCCTTTTCGTGGAAAGATAGCCTTTTCCTATGATACGGCTTATGGCTTCCGCCCGTTTTTTCTTTATATTATGAAGCGGTGTTATCATTCGTCGTCCCCCTTTTTATTGTGAAGATAAAAGAATTCCCTTTTTCGGCAGGCTCCACTTTTATCGTCCCGCCGTGTTTCTCTATTATTTCTTTTGTTATAAAAAGCCCGAGGCCTGTCCCTTTTACTTTTTTCGCGCCCGGGACCTCCAGCCTCGAAAACCTTTTAAAAAGCCGCGCGCTTTCCGCATCCGTTATCGGCCTCCCATCGTTATAAACCGAGACGCGCGCGAAAGAATCGTTTAAAACACTGTCTATTATTATTTTCCCTTTTTCCTGCCCGTATTTTATGGCGTTATTAACAAGGTTATTAGCCACAATAAGAAGCAGGTCCCTGTCAGCCATTACCTTTATATCCGGCCTGATCTTATTGACCACCGTAAACCCGCCCTCCGTTATCTGTTTCGAAAAAGTTTCTACCGCGGAGTCAAAAATGTCTTCTTTAAGAAAAAGCTCGGCCTCTCTCACGCTGAGTTCGCCTTTTTCTATTCTGCTCAGCCCGAGAAAATTCTTGACCGTGGACTCCAGGTAATCAAGGTTTCTCGTTATGGAATCAAGGGCTTTCTGCTGTTTGAAATTTACCATTCCCAGAAACCCGTCCCTGACCGAATACGCGTTAAGTATGGTTGAAGCCAGTATGCCTTTAAGTTCATGTGAAACGAACCCGATAAGATCAAGATAACTTTTATTGAGAGAGTCCAGTTTTTCATTTGACACCCTGAGTTCCTTATAACTCTCACCCAGCCGCGCGGCCATATTGTTAAAAGAAAAAGCTATCTTATTAAGTTCCCTTACAGGTGTATGGGATTTGATCCTGTATTCAAGATCCCCTGAAGAGATCTTGTCCGTCCCGGATAAAAATCCGGTAAGCGGCTTCGCGATACCGCCCGAAAGTATGACCGAAACAAAAACAGAAAGTATTACCGCGACCAGCGCAAGCGCCATAAAAACCATAAGAGTATTCCTGGTAAGATCGTTAAAAGGCTTTTCGAGTATGCCGACATACAGTATCCCTATGATTTCACCGTTAATATTTCTTATGGGCTCATATCCCGTTATATACCAGTCTGTCACTACAAAAGCCCTGTCAAACCAGCTTATCCCTTTTTTGACCACATTATTATACACAGCCTCCGACACTCTTGTCCCGACAGCCCTTTTTCCGTTTTTATTAAGCACATTCGTGGAGATCCGTACATCATCCTGAAAAATCGTTACTGTCCCGAGCGGCTTATTTTTATACATTACATTACCGAAAACAAGATCATGTATTTTGTCTACCAGAGCGTACGTCTTATTTATTATCTTACCGCCGCAGAGCACCTTCTCCACTTTTCCGTTACTGCCGATAAAAGGTTCCGCGTACTCTATTGACATTATACTGTCCAGTACCTTTCTATCAGTAGGCCTCGCCTTAGGCGTGTCCGTTAACGCGAGATCGAATTTTCCCTCAGGCGCGATATTCATCCCGGACAGTTCTTCTTTATCTATTATCCTTACGCCGCCTGCCGCCTGCCCGGAAAACGCGCGCGACACTATTTCACTTTTTATCTCTTTTTCATTTTCAGGGGTTACGACATATAGATAATCAAGCCCCATCCGGCCTTTCAAAATCTCCAGGCCCTCCCATTCCTTTATAAGAGCGAAATCCTCTTTAATAAGATTTATCTCCCCGTTAAAAACGGTCCTCGCGACTTCAATATCATGTTTAAGCTGGCTCTGTGTCCTTTCGTAGACATTTTTGTTGATAATGTAGACTCCCAGTATGCCCATGGAAACAATCATGAACATGATTATCGCGAAAAAACCCCAGAGTATAGTCGCCCTAAGTGACCGTGTTTTCATCGGGATACTGCTCTCCTCTTTCACCCAGATTAACAAAATAAATAATGTTTTCAAGTTCAAGCGCGAGATTTATATTTTTCACTACAACATCTTGCCCGCCCCTGAGCTGTATAGGCGCGAAATTAAGTACACCCTTTATCCCCGCTGATATCATAATATCCAGGACATGCTGAGCCGCTATTTCCGGCACAGCGATTATTCCTATTTTTATCGCGCTTTTACGTA
>JBDRAX010000101.1:0-5012 GCA_043823375.1 Candidatus Omnitrophota bacterium
GTAACGGTGTTAAAATAAAAAAAGTCATATTGACAAAAATGGACATTATTGTTAAACTGGACTTTATTAAATTAACATAAATGATATATATTTATGATTTCACAAACAAACACGTATGGGGGTTGTTATGTTGATCAGCAATAAATACAAGGCATTTTTAAAGTCTGTTTCTCTTATTGTTTCATTCTTTTTCCTGTCTCAACAGATAGTTTGGGCGCAGGGAGACATGGCGATCACGTTTAAGCGTATCCCCATGCAGGAAGATTCCATAACTCCTGAGATGCCGGGTGAGATCCAGATCTCAAATGATCTGGCCCTGATAGATAAAGTCCAGGTATCAGGAGACGCTGAAGAAACAGTTATCAACATACAGGATTGCCATTCTTCTCTGACCGCGCAGTACTCGATCATGGAAATACTTCAAAACCTTCTTCAAAACTATGATGTAAACGTGATCGGCGTGGAAGGCGGAGCGGGGTATATCGATACTTCAGTTTTAAGCAGTCTTCCCGATGAAGGCATTAAGGAAAAAACAGCGGCGTACCTGATGAAAAACGGCAGGTTATCAGCGGGTGAATTCTTTTCCGTTATGAATAAAAATGAAGTCGCGCTGTATGGCGTAGAAGACAGTGAGCTGTATCAGGAGAACCTTAAATATTTCAGGAGCATATACGCGAATAACCAGGAAAACCTGCGGTTCCTTAAGAAACTGATCGGGCAGTTGAACGAAGCGGAAGATAAGATCTATCCGTCCGGATTGAAGAAAATGGTTTATAAGTCAAGGCTGCACCACAAGGGTAAAATAACGCTTGATGTTTACTGGGGATTCCTGAAAGAGATCTGCGCCGATAATTCAATTTCTGTTTCAGGATTTTCGAACATAAAAAATTTCGAGTATTCTTCCGAACTGGAGGGCAGGATAGATTTCATCGCCGCGGCTTCCGAAAGAAAGGCCCTGATCGATAAACTCATGGCACGCGCTGACAAAGAGGAGCTTGCGGACCTTATCCGGAAGTCTCTGCTTTTTAAACAGGGTAAAATGAGTGAAACCGCGTTTTACACAAAATTATTGTCTTTTTCCATGATCAAGGGCATTGATGTGAAAGAATGCCCTAACCTTGTAAAATACACCGAGTACGTTGACTATTGCGGCCGGCTGGACGTGATAAGGCTTCAGCGGGAAATTGAGACTATAGAGTCCATGGCGCTTGAAAAGCTTTTTTCTTCGGATGATGAAAAACTTTTATACGGGCTGGTAAATTTCACGGAAACACTCGAAGGGCTTTTTAAAATAAAATTGTCGCCCGTGGAAACCGCGTATCTCTCCGGAAAAATACATTCTGTTAATGTTTCGGACTACGCCCGGTTCACGCGCAAGGCGGAAAAAGGCGGCGGGTTTACGGAAACCGTAACGGCAAAAATGCCGGCTTTACTGGCTGAAGCGGAAGAAAGTTTAAAATTTTATGAAGTGGCGGACAAACGTAATAACGTGATGCTTCAGAATACTATAAACGCGATGCGTACGGAAGGTAAACGTATAGCCGCGCTTATTTCCGGAGGGCACCACTCACAGGGGCTTGTTGAACTTATGAGAAAACAGAAGCTTTCCTATATTGTCCTTATGCCGAGGGTCAAGGACAATGAATCCAGGCCATATGTGGCGGTTTTGACAAAAAAAACGGGGCCGTATAAAGAACTCACGGAAATGGGAGAATATGATCTGGCGATTGAGACATATCTGAATACGGGGGATCCGCGCGAACTTGATGAAATGCTCGCGTTTTCGATAGGGCAGATCGGGTCTTCAGAAAAAGATGTATCCCGGAAGATCAGGGAATGGGGAGAATCCTACGAGGCGCATTATTCGGAACTTATGAAAAAAATCCAGGAACTTCCCGCGGCCAAACGCGGCAAGTTCCTGGAGTATCAGCCCATTACGCCCGAGGCATGGAAAAAATACCTTTCAAATATAAAAACTGAATCCGGCCCGGACGCGTGCGAAGTAACCATAGGCGGGAAACTTTACCGTGTCGCGGGAGATGAAATGTCTCTTATATCACAGGGCAAAGAGGAAAAGATAGATGTCAGCCGCCTTGCGAATACGCTGGACAGGCTGGAAAGTATTTTTAAACTGTTCATTGAAGGCGGTTTATCCAAAAGTGATTTGAAAGACAGAATTCCCGTGATGCTTCCGCTTGTCCCGGCTATGAGGGGCGTATCCGCGGTTGCTTCTTCCGCGGATGTCTCAGGAAAAGTCTCTAATTGGATATCCAGGATCTCCATGCTTATAATTATCCTGATGTCGCTTCTTTTCGGAACAGTTTCATGCTCTTCCGGAAAAGACGCTGAAAAATCCGCTTATTCGGTGAGCTCCGGTATGGTTTATGACACGCGAAGCGCTGTGAAAGTTGAGCCGAGGCATCTTACGATCGATTCCATACAGAAAAAGAAAATCGCTATCCTTGATATTAGGTGGAGGATCCCTGAACTGCAGAATGAGAATGGCGTGAATTTCGAAAATAAAGTCGCGCGGGTAGTTTTTAAGGAAGATATAAATATCCCGGTGCGTATCTCACTGGTGGATATAATGTACCAGCAGGTAGATTCCATGCCGTTCCTGCCGAAAGACAGAGCCGCTACTTTTGATTATGCCGCGGATAAAAGGACACAGAATCCCGACTTCAATTTACAGCGGACATGGCAGTTATATATTACTTCAGCCGTGCGGGATAATAATGATTTTGAAAAAATAGTTTCCGCCATTGATCATATTCAGATCATTGACAAAAAGTCCGGATCCGCCGCGGCGCAGGTTAAACCGGTTGAAGAACCCGGCCGCGTTGAATCAGTCGTTAAGCCTGTACCGGCCGATACGGATAAGAAGATAAAACCTGCGGCACCTGAGAAGGCCGAGGAGAAAACTACAGTTCCTCAAAAGAAAGTTGAAGAAACTCCAAAACCTGTTATACCGGTAAAGGTGGCTGATAAGCCTGTGGAGGATACCACGGTAAAAATAGGGATTAAAGAGAAAAAAAATGACGTAAAGTTTACGCCGGGTGAATCAAAGGTTCCCGCGGATGAAAGTGAAGATGTTAAAATCGGAATAGGTTATATCAGCCCGTACTGGGGGCATATAATAGGTAAGGACCCGAGATGGGATCATGACGGCCTTTCTGCCAATAGAGGCGCGTATAGTGAGATGAAACAGCTTCTCTTGAGCGCCGCGCGTACAGGTAATAATTTAACGCGTGTTCAGAAATTTTTTGATCTGGGGTGTGACTGCTTTACATCCGGTGACGATTACAGCATCAGGAGAGCGCAAAATGATGTGAACGCGTTTTTCAGGATACTACGCGAGGTCCGGAAGCTATATCCCGATTTTAAGGTCATATTCAGTATGATTAGTTTCGAAGATGTGAACAGCTATCCCTCGTGGTTTGAAAATGATAAGAAAATCGCGGAACTCGTGAACCGTATGATGGTTATAACGGGTGTGGCGAATCTTAACGAGCCGGGCGTAATATGGGAACCGTGCAATGAGATCGAATTGGCGCAAAACGTTGATTTTGATAAACGGCGCGCCTATACGTTGAACGTTCTGAGTTCGATAAAAAAGATAAATCCGGGCCTTAAAACCACAGTTGCTGTAAAGGAAGCGTTTGAATTGTCTCTATGGGAAGTTCCCGAAATACTCGAAAAAACGGATTTATTTCAGGTGCACATATATGTTTACGGTACTGATTTGCCTTCGCTGAAAAATGAAATTGAGGGCGTGGCACACAATATAGCGGCATTCAAAAAAACGACCGGGAAAGAAGTTTTTATAGGAGAGTTCGGTTTTAAGAATCACTCGAATGATCTTCGCAGGGGAAGCAATGAGGAAATAGCGCAGGCGGCTGAAATATTGCAGAGGATCGCCGGCGTAAAAGATATTCTTGTGTGGAGTGACGCGACTCTTAAAGTTACCCCCTCAGAAGTCCGTTCTTATCAAAGTGCTGTCAGAAGACATCTGGGAACGATTCGCGCGGCTAAGATATACGGCAGCACGGATATTGATATAAAAAAGGGAGTTGAATCGCGTGGTGGTCTAAGATATGATCTGAGATCAGCGGTGCTTGAGGGTATTCAAACGGACGCAAGCGGCGCGGATTTAAACGGAAGGGATGTAATAGTACAGTTTAACGGAAAAATAGAAAAATCAATCTCTATATTTATATTAAAATTTGATGACGGGGAGAATAAGTGGCGCAGGCTTGTTCAGAAGCCTTATATTCTCCAGCCACAATATGATCAGTCGTCCGACAAAAGCAGGGTTTATTTGCGCGTTAACTCGGATACGCGGATCCCGGGTTTCGCGATTCGAGCCTCCGACAGTACGACAATTTCCAGCCTGGACAGGATTTTTATACAGAAAATCTCATCCCCCGCGGAGAGTGATAAAACCCATAAATATACGCGCGACAACGCTGAAAATCTTGTCAAGGGATCTTTAGGTTTGTGGCTCGCGTCCTTAAGCGCGTCGGTGTATTTTTTAATGGCTATCCCGATCGAAACTTATTTCCAGCTTAACGGCTGGTATACTGCCGGTATCTTTACGGTTTTCGCGACAATGCTTATTTCATTCTTTACGGCGTTAAAGGCGGCTCTTCTCGGTAATATACTTACCGCGAAGGGCGGTTTTCGTAACGGGGAAACCGTGGCTGAGTCCTATATCGACTACTGGTCAATGCGGGAAGAACTCCTTGACCGAAAAACAGATCTGGCGGCTAAAACTAAGGTACTCGAAGCTTTATCAGCTGAATATCTGAAAACCGGATATATGGAAAAAAGTGACATTGAAGGGCTTGCCAGAGTCTGTGAATACTGCAGTAAACACAGACTTCTCACTTTCGCGGCGGATTCCATTTTCGCGCATGAAAATATTTTCAGAAGAAGCCACACCCTCGGTGTTTTGTCTCAAATAGTGCTTGTCGGAGACGCGATCAGGTTTATAAGGTGGATGGCAATAAAGG
>JBDRAX010000102.1:0-4755 GCA_043823375.1 Candidatus Omnitrophota bacterium
AAGTGAAATTCGTTGACCCCGCGAGGGTTTACGGGATGATAAAAAATGAGATAGACGCCGCTTATTTTGAGGTGATGTCTAAGGGTGACCTGATAGACAGAAGGCATCTTAGATCTTTTGAAGATAATCTGGCCAGGTTTGTCGGGACAAAGTATGCTGTAGGCCTTAATAGCGGATACGATGCCCTGCATTTATCCTTGCGGGCTTTGGGAATTGGCCCCGGGCATGAAGTTATCGTGCCGGCGCATACTTTTGTGGCGACATGTTCCGCGGTCGTTAATGTGGGAGCGGTGCCGGTTCTGGTGGATGTAGGCAGGGATTTTAATATCAATGTGGGAAAAATAGAGCAGGCGATAACATCTAAAACCAAAGCGATAATACCTGTGCATTTAAGCGGGTGGATGGCCGATATGCCGGAAGTCATGAAAATAGCCGAAAGATATAAACTTAAAATAATAGAGGACGCCTGCCAGAGCCTCGGCTCCAGCATAAACGGGAAAGGCGCGGGTTCCTGGGGAGACACCGGGTGCTGGAGTTTTTATCCCTTTAAAATACTTGGCGGATACGGTGACGGCGGCGCTATAACTACAAATGATCCCGATATCGCTTTATTCGCGAGGCGTATGAGATATAACGGCGAGGACCGGGATACTGGAGAATACCACGGCCACGGATTTACCTGTCTTTTAGATAATCTGCAGGCGGCATTTCTGGATGTCAAACTCAGGTATTTACCGGCGTGGATAATACAAAGGAAAGATCTGGCGAACCGTTACCGGGAGGCGTTTTCGGATATACCGGACCTTTTGCTGCCCCATTATGACAAGCTTGGATTCGACCATGTATATCAGAATTATACCGTGAGGTCTAAACAGGGGGATGAGTTTTCGGAATATCTTAAAAAGAACGGTATCGAAGTGCTTACGCAGTTCAGGAAACCTTACTACAGGCATGAGGCTCTGGGGCTTGAAGACACTGGTTTTCCTGAAACGGAAGCCTTGAGCAGGGAAGTCTGTTCGTTGCCGATGAACGTGGAGCTGGTGGATGAGGAAGCCGCGTACGTGATCGGGACGGTGAGGAAGTTTTACGGTAAGTAAACTGTGCGCTCAATGGGGTGATCCATGAGAAATAAAAAAGGTGACGCTGTGAAGAAACTGGTATATGTTGGAATGAGCGCGGATATAATTCATCCGGGGCATTTGAATATTATTAAAACAGCTTCGGAGTTGGGGAAAGTTGTTGTCGGTGTTTTAACCGACAAGGCTATCGCGAGTTACAAAAGAATGCCTTATCTTGATTTCGAGCAGCGAAAGATCATTGTGGAAAATATCAAAGGCGTGGACAGGGTAGTTTCCCAGGAAACGCTTGACTATGAACCGAATCTAAGGAAATACAAACCTGATTATGTGGTACATGGGGATGACTGGAAATCGGGTTCTCAGCAAAAGGTGAGGGAAAGAGTTGTAGCGGTCCTGCGCGAATGGGGGGGGGAATTAGTTGAGCCAAAGTATACCCCGGGCATTTCGTCGACAAAATTAATTACCGCGATAAATGAAATTGGAACAACTCCGGAGATCAGGATGAAACGTTTCAGGAGATTGCTTTCCGCGAAAGATATAATCAGCGCGATTGAAGTACATAGCGGTATAACCGGCCTGATCGCTGAAAACACATCGATCATGAAGAACGGCACGAAGGTAGAGTTTGACGCGATGTGGCTCAGTAGCTTGACTGATTCTACGGCAAAGGGGAAGCCTGACATAGAATATGTGGATATTACCTCAAGAGTAAGGACATTAGATGACATTTTGGAAGCAACCACAAAGCCGATCATCTATGACGCGGATTCCGGCGGCGTGGCGGAGCATTTTACATTTGTGGTAAGGACGCTGGAGCGTTTGGGCGTTTCGGCTGTTATTATAGAGGATAAGGTCGGGTTGAAAAAGAACTCACTTTTAGAGGTAAAGAACGCGCAGGCGCAGGATTCTGTCGAAAACTTTTCTTACAAAATAAGATGCGGGAAGAAAGCTCAAGTGACTAATGAGTTCATGATAATAGCCCGGATCGAAAGTTTAATTCTTGGCGCCGGACAGGATGACGCTATCAGGCGCGCTGAGGCGTATATTGAAGCAGGGGCTGATGGGATAATGATACACAGTAAGGCGAAAACGCCGCGAGAGATCTTTGATTTCTGCGGGAGGTATAATAAATTAAAGAAAACAGTACCGCTTACGGTTGTGCCTACGACGTATTCTAAGGTAACGGAGGAACAATTAAAGGCCGCGGGCGTAAACATAGTGATCTACGCGAATCATTTGTTGAGGAGCGCGTATCCTTCAATGGTGTCAGCTGCTAAGAAGATCCTGGAAAATAGCAGGGCGTTCGAAGCCGACGAATTGTGCATGCCGATCAGCGAAATTATTAACATGATATCTTATGGGGTGGCGGATGATAAAGCCTGAATATTTTTATGAACTCCTATCTGAAGGGGGCATAGATCTATTCACGGGTGTGCCGGATTCTCTTTTGAAGGATTTTTGCGCGTATGTGACAGATCACGTTTCCGCAGATAGGCATATTATTGCCGCGAATGAGGGAGGCGCTGTTGCTATCGCGAGCGGGTATTATCTTTCCACGGGACGGACCGGGCTGGTTTATATGCAGAATTCCGGACAGGGGAACGCGATTAACCCGTTAGCGTCATTAGCGGATAAAGATGTTTATAGCCTGCCGATATTGCTTCTTATAGGATGGAGAGGGAAGCCCGGAGAGAAAGACGAGCCTCAGCACGCGAAACAAGGCAAGGTCACGTTGTCACTGCTGGACGCTATGGATATCCCTTACAAAATATTGCCGAGGGATATTCCCGGGGCAGAAAAATGTATGGCCGATATTTTCAACTTGTTGGCGGAACGTAACGCGCCGGCAGCTGTTATTATCGAAAAAGGCACTTTTGAACCCTATGAATGCGCGCGCCAGGAGGCGCGAACATCAGAATTAACGCGGGAAGACGCGATCCGCCTTGTCGTAAATACCATGGATCCAGCGGGGGTTATCGTATCCACTACCGGAAAGGCGTCGCGGGAGCTTTATGAATATCGAGAGCAAAAAGGAATGTCTCATGAGAGAGACTTTCTTAATGTCGGAGCTATGGGGCATTCTTCGCAGGTAGCGTTGGGCGTGGCTATTTCACAACCCTCTCGAGATGTTTACTGTATTGATGGCGATGGCGCGGTTATAATGCATATGGGAGCGCTTGCTGTTATCGGTGAGAAAAAAGTAAAAAATTTTAAGCACGTCATTATTAATAACGGCGCTCACGACTCTGTGGGCGGACAGCCTACGGCGGGCCTTAATATGTCATTTGCCGGTGTCGCGAAGGCTTGCGGGTATTCTTTGTGTTTAGAAGCGCGAAACAGGAAAGAAGCTATTGAAAATATGAAACTTTTACGGTTCTCGGAAGGCCCCGCCATGCTGGAAATAAAAACAAATATGGGATCCAGGCATAGCCTGACTCGGCCAGCGCTATCCAGATCGGAGAGTAAGAAAATATTCATGGAGTTTTTAAGGAAATGAAACAAAAGGCGTATGTGGGCAGGGGGTCTATCAGTTTTTGTGGGCCTATACTGAAAACTTTAGGCGCTAAAAAAATATTTTTAGTTACAGGAAAAAAATCTTACTCAGTCAGCGGCGCGAAAGATAAACTGTCAAATCTTCCGGAAAATCTCGAAATTACAATTTTTAAAGATTTTGAAAATGTGGCCAAGTTGAACGATGTCATGTCGGGGATAGAGCTTTTTAATAAAACCGGTTATGACGCGGTTATCGCCGTCGGGGGTGGGAGTGTTATTAATATAGCAAAAATGGTCAACTTTTTCGGGACAAATAAGCTTGATCCGGAAGAGTACCTGAAAAATAGAAAAAGAGAAAATTTCAGCAAGAAACCTTTGATAGCAATTCCTACGACTGCCGGTAGCGGCAGCGAGGCGACTCATTTCGCTGTTGTTTATGACGGCAAAAAAAAATATTCAGTCTCGGATGAAAGCATACTGCCTGAATACGCGCTTGTTGACGCCGATCTGACTATGTCTATGCCGCCGCGTGTAGCGGCAGTAACAGGAATGGACGCGTTGGCGCAGGCGATAGAATCATACTGGGGGGTAAATTCTACTGATTTATCAAGGGAGTACGCGCGAGAGGCAATATCGCTGATAATCGAGAATATTGTTCGTGCGGTAGAGGATCCATCTCCGGCTTCAGAGGAAGCATTGGCGCGGGCGGCTCATTTATCAGGAAAGGCCATAAATATAACAAAGACATCGGCTCCCCACGCGGTGTCATATCCGCTTACGGCGCATTTTAACATTCCTCATGGGCACGCGGTCGCATTGACCTTACCAGGTTTTTTTGTGTACAATTTTGGCGTAGAAGGCCGGGATTTAACTGATCCCAGGGGGGTGGATTTTGTTAAGGCCCGCATTGTTGAATTAGTGGGCTTGTTGGGAAGTAATAGCGTGGAGGCCGCGCGGGATAATCTGGGTAGAATTATCAGGAAAGTCGGCCTTGAAACTCGGTTGAGTAGAATAACCCGTGAGCCTTATCAAAATGTGGAGGATGTTATAATTGAAGGAATTGACACAGACAGGATGAATAATAATCCCCGCAGGGTAACAATATCCGCGGTACGGGAGATCCTTAAAAATATTTTTTAACCTGTTTTTGCTGATCGTATGTTAATGCGCAGTTTTCAAGAAG
>JBDRAX010000103.1:0-3147 GCA_043823375.1 Candidatus Omnitrophota bacterium
AATGTGCCCCTACCTGGAAGGGTTTATGGCGTATTTACGAATACGAGGGAGGTTAATTCATCGAATGACGTGTTCGTGGAAATTACGTTACCAAAGACAGGTGTTAACATTTTTTACATCATTATATTTCCTCGTGGGTAATGCGTAGCATTCAATGTGCCCCGGCCACAATGTCCGACAGAAAATATCAATGCCCCATTTGCGCGCAACATATAACACGAATCGATTCATGCAAAACACCGCTTATCTTTCATCTTTGTCACTTGCCCGTAGGGGCACATTGCATGTGCCCCTGACCGCGTAGTGCCAATTTTACACCGCTCTTTTCTTCCGATTGAATATTCCTTATTAACGCGTCATGCGGTGTCATGCGTTTTTTGTTTGCCTGTTTTTTTATGGTTTCGCCTCGTGGTCAGAGGGCACATGCAATGTGCCCCTACCTGGAGGGGTTTATGGTGCATTTATAAAATATTTACTCGTGGGTAACGCTCAGTTTGTCTATCCTGCCCATAAAAACCCTGTCGGTGTTCGATTCGATATACATACCGTTATGCCTTTTTTTAAAAGTAACGGCAATGTCAAATAGAAACGCAGATATCACAGTGTCTTTTATATCATTTTTTTCTTAATGATCTCAACGACAGCCGGTATTTTAGCTTTTATCAGCCCGGAAAGTTCGAACCCGTAACGCGCGCGGAGGGGCTGAATGCCTATAATAGTGATCTCATCGGGATTGATCCCGGCTTTTTCCCCGAGAGTCAGGGTTTCAAGAAGCGTCATGCCGTGCGTTGAAAAAATATCCCTGAAACCTGAATGTTTTATGTCACGGAAATCAAATATTTTTATCGTCCCGGGTTCCTCGTTCATCTCAGCCGCGTCGACGATCAATATTTTATCATAAGAAGGGAAATACTTTAAGATATCAAGCCCGGAAATATCTCCAGTTTTCAGCGTAACATTCGCGGGCAATTTTTCTTTTTCGAGTTCCTCTATAACTCTTATTCCCGCGGCGTCATCTTCCCTGAGCACGGAACCCAGGCCTATAATTAAAATTTTTTTCATTTCAGTCATCCGGATGCCGCCCGTCCGGCGGCATCCGGCGCCTTTTAAACGAATTCAACCTTAAGCATATGCGTCGAACATGAAATACACGGGTCATACGCCCTGACAAGCATTTCCGACAACAGGGTAATGTCTTCCTTAGACCTGTCTATCACTTTAGGTATCAGCGCCTTAAGGTCGAGGTCGATATTCTCAAGATTCTGGTTAGTCGGTATACAGCAATTGGCCTCCTGGACCAGGCCCCTTGAATCTATGGTATAATCATGAGCGAGAAGGCCGCGCGGCACTTCCACAAGGCTTACGCCCCTGCCCGGTGCTACCTTGAAAGAGGCCCATTCATCAGTTACAGGCCATGAAGTCACAACATCCGTGTAATCTACGCCGTTTTCAAGAAAATGATCGACTATCCTTAAAGCGTCATAAGTACAATGCGCTATTTCAATAAGCTGGGCGACGCTGTTCATATAGGGATTATAACATGGAACCTTAAAATTAAGGGCTTCCGCGACTGATTTGGCTTCATGGTTCAGTTTATCGAAGTTTATGTTTATCCTCGCGAGAGCGCCTACCATGTAAGAGCCCCTTTTGTTTTTAGAATGCTTCGCCGTTGAATGCGGGGCATGGAATTCATGAATAACCTGTTTATAATCCCGCGGCAGAACCGTGCCTTTTATATCCGTTGTAGTAAGGTCACCTTCATAGAAAGCGTATTCGTCCGGATGGGTCAAGGCCACATATTCCGTCTCTCTTTCAAAATCAGGCAAAGTAAGCGACTTGATCGTATTCACTGTTTCATAAAGGTCTCCAAGCTGATCCAGAAATATATTCTTGATCTTTATAAGCTCATCCTTTGTCGGAAGCTTAGTCCATCCTCTGGGGCAGACGGTAATAGGATGAGTATGCCTTCCGGCGAGTATGTCGCATATATCGCTGTACTGCCGTTTCATCCTGAGAGCGCGTAATACGACGTCTTTCTGCGTCTCTATAAGCGGTATAACGCTCATCGCGCCGAGCGCGTCGGGGGCTACGAGAAAATATATGTGCAGGAGATGGCTGTCGAGCGTTTCCATGTGAAGCAGTAATTTCCTGAATAACTTCGTCTGGCCGCTGACCTTGTATCCTATCGCGTCTTCACTCGCTTTCACAGACGCGAGAGAGTGCCCCGTCGAGCATATCCCGCAGATACGCGAGGTTATGTGCTGAACTTCAAAAAACGACCTCCCCCTTACCATGGCCTCGAAAAAACGCGGCGCCTCTATGATCTCAAGCTCGCATTTCTCGACTTTTCCTTCTTTCACGTTTATGACTATATTGCCATGGCCCTCCACACGGGTCAGGTATTCCACATTTATTTCGAGATCTCTTTTCGTCTGTTTCTCAGCCATTCTTATCCGCCTCCATTCCGCAGGAATTATACAGGTCGAACTTTTGCTTCAGTTCTTCTATTGTATATCCGTATTTTTTAAGTATTTCGGAATATCCTTCTTCCGCCGGATCATCCAGTAATCCCCTGCATCCGTAACAGGTGTTCCCCACGCTGGTGCACCACGCGTCACATCCGGCCCGCGTTAAGGGCCCGAGGCATACCTGCCCTTTTTCAAACAGGCACACATTCTCTTTCAATTTACATTCCACGCATACGGCGTACTTCGGAGGAGTGTAACCTTTTCCCAGAAGTATCCCTTTAAGGGCCTTTACCAGCTCGTTGTTATTGGTCGGACACCCGTGTATGTAATAATCCACCTTTACGACCGCGTCAACCGGGCGGGGTTCTCCCGCTTCAAGAGGGAACTCTCTTCCCTTATACACAATATCTTTGGCTTCCTGCGCGGTAAAACGCTTCCTCAGGCCGTTAATCCCGCCTATCGTAGCGCAGGCTCCGTAGGCTATAAGTATCGCGGCGTTTTCCCTGATCTTTTTCACCCTCTCTTCGTCATGTTTCCTGACTATCGACCCCTCGATAAAAGCGATATCATAATCATCGCTTTTTTCCGACATGGCTTCCCTGAAATTTACGATATCGCAATGCTCAAGCACGCCAAGCAAGGCTTCATTAAGGTACGTCACCTGAAGCTGACAGCCTTC
>JBDRAX010000104.1:0-2049 GCA_043823375.1 Candidatus Omnitrophota bacterium
CATCCCCAAAACCTCCAAGATTTTTACTTGGGAAAAAGCTATAGCATCCCGCTATCCCAAAACTCCCGGCTTGTTTCCCCTTATGTGTGGCCCCTATAGCTTGCGCACAATCCTCAACAACCTTAAGATCATATTCACCGGCAATTTTCATGATCCGATCCATATCCGCACATTGCCCATAAAGATGGACTGGGATTATAGCCTTTATCGTGACTCGTGATTCGTAATTCGTGATTCGCAATAATTTTTCTATCTTTTCCGGGTCTATGTTATACGTATCAGGGTCAATATCTACAAATACGGGCTCTGCTCCCAAAATAGATATAGATTCAGCCGTGGCAAAAAATGTGAACGGGCTGGTTATTACTTTGTCTCCGGGCCCTATTCCCGCAGCTTTAAGAGATAAGATCAGAGCGTCTGTTCCTGAAGCCACTCCCGCGGCATACGGAACGCCGGTATAAGCGGCAACTTCCTCTTCTAATTTCAAAACTTCTTTTGATAAAATAAAATTCTGGCTTTCAATAACGCGGCTTATAGCGGCATCTATGTCGGGTTTTATGGATAGATATTGGGCTTTAAGGTCAAGCAATGGTATGTTCATGGGTGCTCCTGTGATGTTTCAGTAACATATAAGAGTCAGAGAGTCATCGTTCGCGTAATTCACTTACGCTCACTAGAGTCAAAGAGTCAACTTTTGTTTCGTAGACCCTTCATAAATGAAGCCAAAATAACCGCAACTTCTGATCTCATATTTTCAAGTTTTGAATAATCATTATTTTTCAAAATATCTATCTCCTGCAGGATTTCCAAAAGATATTCCGTCTCAACAAGAGACTTGTTAGCGATATTAAGGAACTTTAAAAATTCCTTTCTGCTGTTACTAGCGTTTCCTTCCGCTATGTTTATCGGAACGGAAAAAGACGCTCTTCTGATTTGTGAAGTCAATCCATATAGCTCTTCTTTTGGGAAGCTTCTGCTCGTCCTATATAACTCCATTGCGAAACTGTGAGCTTTTTCCCAAACTTTAAGTTTTTTATAACCTTTTTTCATACTCATTTACCTCTTTACACTCTACTCCCGCATCGGTCCAACCTGACTCTCTGACTCTAGCGAACGAAGTGAGCGATGACTCTTTGACTCTTTTTAGGCTCCTTTATTTTCACTAAAGTACTCATAATCCTTCCGCACCATCTCCGAAACTAGATCATTGAATGTTAGGGAATATTCCCAGTTTAGGTCCTTTTTAGCCTTAGAACAATCGGCTATCAATAGATCGACTTCAGCGGGTCTGAAAAAGTTTTTATCGATCTCTACGTGCTTTTTATAGTCAAGATCCAGTTCATTGAACGCTCTTTCTACAAATTCCCTTACGGAATGTGTCTCTCCTGTACCTACGACATAATCTTCGGGGCTTTTCTGCTGCAGCATCGCGTGCATAACTTTTACATATTCTTTTGCGTGTCCCCAGTCGCGTTTAGCTTCTAGGTTCCCAAGGTAGAGTTTATCCATCATACCCAGCTTTATCTGCGCGGCGGCTGATGTTATTTTTCGCGTTACGAACTCAAAGCCGCGGCGGGGGCTGTTATGGATTTTAATTAAATTGGCGCCGGAAGCAAAGGTATGGGTCCCTGTCTGCAGATCGAAAAGGGTTCCTTCTTTAAAGTTGTTTACCCGATCGATCTTAATGACCTCATTCAGCTGTTTTAACAAATGTTTTCCCCGTGCCGTTTTTAATGTTCTTAATTGCGTATAATAGTATCTGCCGCCGCTAGCGAATTCTACCTTTGTTTTTGCTATTTGTCCGGTCAATGTCTTCAATAAAAATATCAGACCTAAATTTAATACAGCCGATTTTGTTGTCCACCCTTTATAATAATATCTTTCATTTCCTTTTTTCCTTCCATCCGCACCGTAATATCCGTTAAAAAACGCCAGCTTGATCCTCACGTTGTTGTTTAAAATAAATCTCGGTATCTTCTTTTCCCCGCGGGAAGCATAGATATGCTTTCTCAGCCATAGGCCCCACTCCCTGTCATTATTTATATCCAG
>JBDRAX010000105.1:0-3067 GCA_043823375.1 Candidatus Omnitrophota bacterium
GAGTTTATTGAAAAGTTTATTGGAACGATGGAGGGGTGGGACGTTATTCAGCTTGAGGAAAACGGAGAAAAGTGTATTGTTGATCCGCTTGTGGGAAAAAAGTACAAGTTCCCAGGAGGAAAGCTTTTTAAAGTATTGGGCGTTTTACCTGACAACAGTATGTTTGTAAAGATGGAAAACGGTACGCAGATTGTAGTAGCGCTTGAAGCCGGGAGGGTGAGAGAGTGCGCGGGGGCGAGTATTAAAAGTTTGAGGAAGGCATATAGCGAAATTAGATCTCAAGAAAGGCTGTGGCACAACCAGTACGCAAATTTATCTATTGAGGCCTATATGGAGGAGAAAAGTAAAGAAAAAGCGGAAGAAAAAAAAGGATATGAGCATAAATATATTATAAAAAAAGCGATGGGATCACAAGGGGTCGTTGAGGTCGAGTTTTCCTTGCCGAATGGGGAAAGGGATCCTGACCCAAAACGATTCGAGGGCGAACCCGCTTTAAAGTGGAAAGATATAACTTTTCACGACTGTAGACAGTTATTCTTCAAGGAGAACAGCATGGATTTTCTGGCTGTTGTGTATCGTTCCGAGGCGCGTTGCGTTGAGGTTTTCGGGCCTCTTGCCGGGAAATGGGACAGACAGAAATATGACAGCTTAACCGTAAAAAACCTGTATAACGGCGCCTGGATAGGCGTAGGCAAGCGTAACGGCAGGTGGGAAGTGATAGGCCCTCTCGCCCGGAAAATATCGCGGGAAAAACTTCCGCCGGATGATGCGGATATCCACACGCTGGAATTGACCCTGTTGCTTCCTGACGGGAGGTGGCTCGGTGATTATTATAAGATCGGGCGGCCTCCCTGTTTATGCGGCCCGCTTTCAGGAGAGTATTACGGGAAAGCGCCTGCGGGTGATCATTTAAAAGGTAGACGTTTCAGAGCGGACGGATGGTGGGCGCAGATTTTACCCGATGGCAGATGTAAGGTATCAGCGGGATACGGCCCTTCGCATGCCCGGTATATAATGAGGTGCGCCGGCATGTACGGGGCTGTGGACCTTGATGTTCTGGATAAATACTTTGAAGGGGTCCGTCCTGATATATTATGGAGGCTCTACTCGGAGAGGAAAGCTTTTTATAAGGATACAGGCCGAGGCCTTTTAAAATTCATTTTAAGCGATATGGCGCCTGAAAATATAGAAGGAGACCCTGTTGTAAGGAAAAGAAAAGCTCCCTATGATGTTGATTTCGATATGCTTGAAGCGGAAAAAGCCCTTGAAGACGATCTTGAGACAGCGCTTGATATTATTTCAGAATTTTCCGCGGATCAAATCTGGCGGCTCCAGCGCGCGTTTTCTTCGCCTGTCCTGAAAACAGGGCTTTCATGGATTTATTATGAAAAGTTAAAGGCCTTAGAATCTTCTACCCGGCCCTCCGTGATAAATAAAGTTCTGGCGCAGGAAAAATTTGTATTGCACAAACTTCTATATTATGACGCGAAAGGCGCGACGTGCCGCGATAAATACAGCGAGATAAGCGTTAAATATATGAGGAAATACAAAGAAGACATAATAGATTTTTTCCGCGGGAAACAAAGCTTTTCACATGGCGAGGAGAGAGTACTCGGGATCGAAGCTATAACCGACAGGGAATTTAAATATGGGTTATTGTGGGAAATATTTGACGCGTTGCCGAAAATAACGACGGCCGGCCGTTGTGAAGGTAATGCCCGGTTCATTTTAAAGGGTATTTTTAAGAACTGTCTTTCTGACGAGGACTCAAAACTGTTCATTAATAGCGGAGTCGAGAATATTATAAAGGCTAATATGGAGTATTTAAAAACAGACAGTATCGAGGACTTCCAGGAACCTGACTCTTATATAAGATTTTTGACCAGACTTTCTTTGCCGGAACTTAAGGCGCTCAGGGAAATGATGAAAGAGCAGGACGGAAGCGCACGTTTTATTTTCATTCTTGATTGGGTGATAGTTGACAGGAGCCCGGAGGAAGATAAGGAGCTTTTACTTAAAGAACTTGTTTTCAGGATAGCCATCGAAAACGGAGGAAGGCAGTTGCCAGATGCTTCATATTATTATGAACCGCTTGAAACGGAAGAAATAATGAAAATAATAGACAGGCATGACGATATTGTCAGGAGAGCGCTTAGGGTGAACGGAGCGTACTTGCGTGATGTTTATCAGAAGTTTTACCGTATGCACAAAAAATACGGATTTCTGGTTTTATGGGAGATGCTGCGGTATGAACTGGAAGGCCATACTGAGGATGAAATATCTTTCGCGTCTTCGGTAGAAAGAGAATTTTCCCGGGAAATGCGCGCGTGTAGCCGTGAATTGCGGGGGCTGTTCAGATCAAAAGGTACAATGCCTGAAGATGAATACGGTAAAGAGTACGAATTAATATTGAATAGGATTGCGGAGGATGTTGTTAGAAACTTTATCGCCAATAGAGCACCGGAAGATAGAAAGGATCTTTATTGGATCGGCTGGAAAACAGTGGAAAAAATATTGCGCGACGGCCCCTTGCCGCCCGTAAGCGATGTTGACATGGATAACTTTTTGATTTCTATGGGGGAGCTCTTCTCGAAAACTTTTTGCCAGAAGTATTTTTCCGAAAAATCTCCGCTTGAGGATATCATGAGTTTACAGTTCGGTATGTCATGGGAGGAATCAGCCGATATTTTTAAATATCTCGATCTTGAATATGTTATGGATATAGTCAAGTCTGACCCTGATAAATTCATGGCTATGGTTAAGCGGTGCTCCGGCGAAAGAGCGTTATGGTGTCTTGAGGAAAATTTTGAAGATACATCCCTCGAACATAACTTAGTCTGGGATCTTTTCAGGCGTGGCGAAATTGACATGGAAAAAGCGCTCATCCTTACTTGGCGCGCTAAGAGTACGAGTCTTTTTCACGCGGAAAGCGTAATGGAAATAATTGAAGGGAAGAAAAGCGAATTTTTAGGCCTCGCTTCCGGGCTTCGCGCGGGAGAGAACAAGAAGCTTATCCGTGTTTTCCGGGGTACAAAGGCCGAGCCGGACCTTATGTGGCTTTTATTCG
>JBDRAX010000106.1:0-2665 GCA_043823375.1 Candidatus Omnitrophota bacterium
ACTCGAATTAAGAAAAGGATGGATTAGCCTGTCTTTTTCCAGAGGGTGCCCGTTTAACTGCAACTTTTGCATAAACCACAGGATGAAGGCCATCTTGGGCGCAAATGGATATGTGCGCCAGAAATCAGTAAAAAACAGCATCAGAGAATTATTGGATTTGATAAAAAAGTTCCCTTCCATAAAAGTTTTTAATTTTGAAGACGATATTCTGATTTTCAATAAATCATGGACTAATGAATTTATGCAGGCCTATAAAGAAAAGATATATAAAAAATACGGCGTTAAATTCAAGATAGAAGCGAGAGTTGATTTAATAAATGAAACGACAGTAAAAGAGCTTAAAGAGGCAGGGTGCCAGGAGGTTCAGTTTGGTGTTGAGACGGGGAACTCGAAGTTAAGGAATTTTATATTGAACAAGGCTGTCAGCGACGAACAGATAATCTCCGCTTTTGACTTATGTCGGCAATATAAGATAAATACGCTGGCGTTTGTTATGTTGGGCATACCGGGTGAGACAGAACATACTGTTATGGATACGATTCGTATGTTAACCAGGATTAAATCCTATCTGATCAGGCCGTCTTTTATTTTCCCCATATATGGGACAGAATTTTACAAATACTGTAAAAAAAATGGATTACTAAAAGAAGGCATAGATAGATACGAAAATTATTTATGGACCCAGGGTGTCCCTGTGCGCCTTAATAACATCAGCGAAGGCGTGCTATTAAAATATATGGTTTTTTTACCATGGTATATTAACGCAGAATTGGGCCTGAAAGGTTATGATATCCTGATCAAAGAATATAGCAGGGGAGAGGCTATTATAAAAGATAAATCGGATTTTGAGCCTATTCTTAAAATAGATAGAGATAAAAGCCGTGAACTTTCAGAACGAAATATTTCTCATTACCATTATTTCAATGGTGAGCTGAACTATCTACAATACAAAAAAGGAGATTAATCTCATATGAGATGTTTTATCGCTGGCGGAGCAGGGTTTATAGGAAGCAATCTGACCCACAGGTTATTGAAAAAAGGATGGCATGTTACGGTATTTGATAATCTTAGCGGTGGAAAAAAAGAGTTTTTATCAGATTTTTTCAAGAACGGGTGCTTTAAGTTTGTCCGCGGGGACCTTCTTGATCAGGATTTGGCCAGTGCTCATATAAAAGGCCATGATATGGTATTCCATCTTGCCGCAAGTTCGGATATAAGCCTGGGAGCTAAAAGGACGGATCTAGATTTAAAGAACGGGTTTATCACAACATTCAATATCCTTGAAGGAATGAGGAAGAATAATGTTAAAAAAATAATTTTTACTTCCTCCGGATCCATATACGGTAACATCGCGAAACCGTATTTCAAGGAGGATTTTGGACCGATTTTTCCCCTATCTCTTTATGCCGCTTCCAAGGTTTCAAGCGAAGCGTACATATCCGCTTTTTCCAGCCTCTACGGCTTAAAGGCTTGGATATTCAGATTGGCTAACATAGTCGGCCCAAATGCCACACATGGCGTAATATTTGATTTTATAAGAAAATTACAAAACAATCCAAAAAATCTCGAGATACTCGGAAACGGGAACCAGACAAAACCGTATTTGTACGTTGAAGAATGCATAGATGGCATGCTTTGCGCCCTTACTCATACCAAGGACAATCTGAATTATTTTAATTTATCCTCCAATGATTCGATAGATGTAAAAACCATAGCTAAAACAGTTGTAAAGGTCATGGGACTTAAAGGAGTTAAGTTTAGTTTTACGAGCAAGGGCGGAGGGTGGCCGGGAGATCAAAAAAAGATAGTATTGAACTCTTCAAAGATCAATGCGCTCGGCTGGAAAGCTGAGATGACGTCTAAGGAGGCTGTTTGCCTGGCCGCGAAAAAAATTTTAGAACAGAGGACATTATGATTATTACGCGCACTCCATTCAGGGTCAGTTTCATAGGCGGCGGCACGGATTTTAAAGGATTTTATAGTGCTACTCCTGGCATGGTTATAAGTACTGCCATAAATAAGTATATGTATATTACCGTAAAAAGGAGATTTGAAGATACGTTCCGTGTCAGCTATCATAAGACAGAAATAGTGAGAAAGGTTAAGGATATAGAGCACCCTATAGTGCGTGAAGCCCTGAAATTGACAGGTATCAATAAGGGGCTCGAAATTACTTCTATAGGAGATATCCCGGCCGGCACAGGTCTTGGTTCTTCAAGCAGTTTTACCGTAGGGCTCTTAAATGCCCTTTTTGCTATTCAGGGAAAATTAAAACCAGCCGAAGAATTAGCGCGGCTTGCCAGCCGGATAGAAATTGATATACTCAGAGAGCCTATAGGCAAACAGGATCAATATATTGCAGCTTACGGAGGGATCAAAAGGATCCAGTTTAATCCTGACGAAAGCGTATTTGTAGATGCCCTTGTCCTTAAACCGCATGTAATAAAAAAATTAAAGGAGAATCTCGTAGTGTTTTATACAGGCAATAAGAGAAAGTCTTCCAGTATCCTGCGTGAACAAAAAAACAATTGCCATAAAAACGTAGTATATCTTAAAAAGCTAAAAGATTTGGTTTCTGAATTCCATGATTGCCTGACAGATGGCAGGGATATGTAGAAGATAGGGGTTATCCTGAATGAAAGATGGCTTCTGAAAAAAGAGTTAT
>JBDRAX010000107.1:0-2841 GCA_043823375.1 Candidatus Omnitrophota bacterium
GATCGTTCTTATCATCACGTTATATCTTGCCGCCGCTTTGATCGCTTTCTGGCCTTTCCGGATATGGGTAGACGTTTTTTACCCGGTTTTTACCGTTATTGGAGTATATATTGTCTTTACCATGAAAAAATACGTGACTGAGATGCACAAAAGGGAAATACTGGAAAAAGAACTTGATATAGCCAAGAACATACAACAGAGTTTCCTTCCCTCGGAAATACCGTCCGTGGGAGGGCTTGATATAAACGTTAAAATGCTGACTGCCAGGCAGGTGGGAGGCGACTTGTACGATATCCTTCAGCTCGATGAAAACAGATTGGCCGTAATGCTGGGCGATGTGTCGGGAAAAGGCGTGCCGGCGGCTTTATTCATGGCCAGGGTTGTAAGCGTATTTAAGACATACGCGGGGAAAGGCACGGGCGCGGCAGAAGTCCTCGCAAAGGTAAATGAAAGGCTTGTGGCGGAATCCGGGAGCGGCCTTTTTGTGACTTTGACCTATAAGATCTTCGATGTGAGGGCCGGGACTGTAAGTTTCGCTATAGGAGGTCATATGCCGACTCTGCTTATAACGCCCGGCGGGAAGGTGGAATTCCTGGATACGGAAGAAGGCCTGCCTATCGGGATGATCGAGAGCGGGTTTTCGGAAAAAAACATGGAGTATGAGCCGGGCAGTATATTCGTGCTTTATACTGACGGTGTTACTGAAGCCATGAACGCGCGGGGTGAGATGTTCGGTAAGGACAGGCTTGAATCCCTCGCGAAAAAGCTTAATGGAATGCCGGCCCGTGAAGTTGTTGACGCCATACATAAGGCGGTAAGCGATTTCGCGGGTAAAGCCAAGCAGTACGACGATATTACGGTCATGGCTGTCAAAGTAAAAGGTTAAATCGTCCGCGTGTTACGTGTTTTATGCCAAAAAGACCGTTAAAAAAGGAGAAGATACGATATGGATTTCAAACTCGAAAAAAATAACCGGTTTCACCCGAGAAAAGGGCCTTTACTGCTTATTATCATGGACGGGGTAGGTATCGCTGGCCCGGAGGCGTCTAACGGCGTTTATGCCGCGAAAACCCCGTGCCTGGACAAACTGTTCAAGAGTGAATTGTTCACGTCTTTACAGGCGCACGGCAAGGCTGTGGGGCTTCCCGCGGATGACGACATGGGGAACAGCGAAGTAGGGCACAACGCCCTCGGGGCCGGCAGGGTTTTTGCTCAGGGAGCAAAACTTGTGAATAACTCTTTAGCGGACGGCTCATTGTTCAAAGGCAAAGTATGGAATGATCTTGTGGCGCGGGTGAAAGGCAGGGAGGGCGCCGCGTTCCATTTTATCGGTTTATTGTCCGACGGCAACGTACATTCCCACATAAACCAGCTTTTCGCGATGGTGAAGCGCCTTGCCGAAGAAGGGGTGCGCCGGGTGCGCGTCCACGCCCTTCTTGACGGGCGTGACGTTGGAGAAAAAACGGCCCTTGCCTACATAAAAAAAACGGAAGAACTGCTCGCGGAGATAAATTCCTCGGATCCCGGATATGACTACAGGATAGCTTCGGGTGGCGGCAGGATGGTAACTACAATGGACAGGTATAACGCCGACTGGGACGTGGTTAAAAGAGGATGGGACGCGCACGTACTCGGAAAAGCGCGCCGTTTCTCAAAAGCCTCGGAAGCCGTGGAAACATTTTACGCGGAAGACCCAAAGATGACCGACCAGTACATGGACGCTTTTGTCGTGGAAAAAGACGGTAAACCCGTCGGCCCGGTCATGGACGGCGATTCGGTAGTATTTTTCAACTTCAGAGGCGACAGGGCCATAGAGATCTCCCGCGCTTTTGACGAGGAAAACTTCACCGCTTTCGAAAGAGAAAGAAAACCGGACGCGCTTTACGCCGGCATGATGGAATACGACGGCGACCTGCATATCCCCCGGCACTATCTGGTGAATCCTCCTCAGATAGACAGGACGATATGCGAATACCTTTGCGCTGAAAAAGTTAAAATGTTCGCCATATCCGAAACCCAGAAGTTCGGGCACGTGACATATTTCTGGAACGGCAATAAATCGGGCTATATCTGCAAAGACCTGGAAGAATACATAGAGATCCCGTCCGACAGGATCCAGTTCGACAAAGCCCCGAAAATGAAAGCCGTGGAAATAACCGATAAGACCATAGAACTTTTAAGGAGCGGAAAATTCGCTTTCGGCAGGCTGAACCTCGCCAACGGCGACATGGTGGGCCACACAGCCGTCGAAGAAGCGATAATCATCGCTCTTGAAACTGTCGATGGATGCGTACAGCGCCTCCTCGACGTGATAAAAGAACTTGGCGGCATAGCCATAATAACCGCGGACCATGGTAATTCCGACGAAATGTTCTCCATGAAAAACGGCAAAAAAGTCCCGAAGACCGCGCACACACTGAACCCCGTCCCCTTCATTATCTATGACCCCCAATACGCGGGCGAATATAAAATGGCGGATCTGCCTGAAAGGGGACTTTCCAACGTAGCCGGTACAATACTTAATTTGCTCGGATACGAGAACGTGAAGGACTACGATCCTTCATTAATAGAGTTTACCGCCGGTTAAGCGCGCCCGCGGCCGGTTATGTGAAAATTCTGTGATAGCGGCTTGACTATTGAGGCGGATAATAATACAATTGTCGTAATCAAATAGTGCCGGAGTGGTGAAACTGGCAGACGCGCTGGACTCAAAATCCAGTGGGGGCAACCCCATGTGGGTTCGATTCCCACCTCCGGCACCAGTTTTGTTTGGGGTCAGACATCCCCATTGGACAAAATCAACAAGAGAAACTTTTTTGTCCAATGGGGAGGTCTGACCCC
>JBDRAX010000108.1:0-6264 GCA_043823375.1 Candidatus Omnitrophota bacterium
CTGTCGTGATAATACCCCAGAAAAAGAAAGAATATTACCGTGATTATCAATACGGCCGTAAATTTTCTATTCCTGAAAACGTCCAGCACCTGCCTCCCTTCAAAGCCTCTGTAACACTCGTTTTTTAAACCGCGCCGCGAGGCGGGGAATCGGGCCCGAGTGCCGATATCCCGAGGTTTTTCGCCCGGTCATATACATCCTTTAACGGCATACCCGTTTTTAAAGCTATCCGCCTGCATGATTCATATTCCGGAGATATGTTTATTACCCTGTCTCCCTCTCTGCTTATTTTTATGTCTATTTCTCCGGATCCCGTTTTCACGGAAATTATTTCCCTGGACAGTTTTTTCCGCCGCGCCTCCTGTATCCTGACGCCCAGCGTGGTCGTTTCGGAAAATAAGACCTTGAGTATTTCATCGATCATACGCGGCTCCGCCACAACGCTGAGCAGAGTCCCGGGCCTGTTTTTTTTCATGTAAACCGGCGTCATATATACGTCGAGGCACTTTTTCCCGGCAAAAAGCAGATCCGAGATATGGCTGAAGATCTCGGGATTCATATCGTCAATATTTGTCTCAATAAGGGCCACGTTATCGCTGTAACATCCCCGGGGGGAAGATTCCCCCGCTATTACCCTGAGCGCGTTCGGGATATCAAGCTCTTTGGACCCCGCCCCGTATCCGGTACCCGTGATCGTCATCTCCGGCATATCACCGAATCCGGAAGCTATATTCTTCAATATGGCGGCTCCCGTAGGCGTTACAAGCTCACTCTCTATCCCGCTTGAATATACCGGAATGCCTTTTAACAGGCCCGTAACAGCCGGTACAGGCACAGGTAAAATACCGTGGCCGCATCTTACAAAACCAGTACCGACATGGACCTTTGACGAATACACGGAATCAACTTTAAGCTTTTCAAGGCACACGGCGGCCCCGGTTATATCTATTATCGAATCCACGGCGCCTATTTCATGAAAATGCGCCTTCGTATGATCCATGCCGTGGATCTTACCTTCAGCCACAGCCAGGTCTTTGAATATCCTGAGGCTTAACTCCCTGACATGATCACTGAGGCGGCTTCTGTTTATTATATCCGTTATCTCAGGATAATACCTTTCTTTGCCGGTTTCCACGGTTTCAACGGTTATCCTGGCGCAGGAAATACCGTTACGCAGGGTTCTCCCGCTCTTTATCTCATAGCCTTTTATATCAAGCCCGGCAAGTTCGGACCTCAAGGCTTCGACATCCACGCCAAGATCCACCAGAGCGCCGAGTATCATGTCTCCGGATATGCCTGAAAAACAATCGAAAAAAAGCGTTTTCATATATTCCGTTCCCTGTATTTTTTCACGCGGGTAATTATACCCCGCGCCGCTCATTTACTGTTTATAAGCCCCGCCAGATAACCCGCGCCGAAACCGTTGTCTATATTGACCACCGATATTCCCGGGGCGCAGGCGTTAAGCATGGTAAGCAGCGCCGCGAGGCCGTTAAAACTGGCGCCATACCCTACACTGGTAGGCACCGCTATAACGGGGCGCGCCGCGAGGCCCCCCACTATACCCGGCAGCACACCGTCCATGCCCGCCGCCACAACAAGGACGTTCGCCTTCATGATCTTTTCTTTATTAGCCAGAAGCCTGTGTATACCCGCGACACCTATGTCATACACCCTGTCCACGCGGTTCCCCATTATTTCCGCTGTCACCGCGGCCTCCTCAGCTACGGGGATATCCGATGTCCCCGCTGTAATTACCAGTACAGGTTTTCCTTTTTTCCGTTTCTTTTTCCCCGCCAGCAGGATACCCGCCTCGCTGAAATAAACCGCGTCTTTCCGGATTTTTCTTACGGCATCATACATCTCAGGAGTAGCCCTTGTAGCCATCAGGAGCTTCATGGAACTCTTGTTCCTGAAGATCCCGGCTACCTGAGCCGTGCTTTTTCCTTTACAGAAAACCACCTCGGGAAAACCTTTTCTTATCTCCCTGTGAGTATCGAACTTAGCGAACCCCATATCTTCAAAAGGAAAAAATCTCATTTCTTCCAGCGCCTGGGAAACTGTTTTTTTCTTTTTTCCGACATCCGTTAATATTTTTGTAAGCGCCCGTTTATCCACCATATCACCCGTTTTGTTAAAACCTGCCGCGTTTTTCAACAGGCTCATTCATGCTGCCCATCCTGTACCCCTCAAGGTCCACCGCCACATATATATATCCAAGGGCTTTTAAACCCGCTACTATTTTTTCACGCGCTTCTTTCCGGAAAAAAATACGCGTGTCCCCGCGGGCCGCTTCAATCCGCGCCGTATCTCCATGCACCCTTACCCTTAATTGCCTGAAACCGAACCCGGACAGGAACTCTTCCGCGCGCGTTACCCTGGCGAGTTCTTCACGCGTTATCCGGGCTCCGTAAGGGAACCTTGTCGCGAGGCACGGCGACGCTGGCTTGTCCCATGTCGGAAGGCCCATTTTCCTGGACATCTCCCTTATTTCAGCCTTTCTAAAACACGCTTCCACCAGAGGGCTCCTCACCCCTTCCTCTACGGCCGCCCGCGTACCCGGACGGAAATCATCCAGATCATCCAGGTTCGACCCGACAGCCACATATGCCATGCCGTATTCCCCTGCCAGGCCTGAAAGCTTCCGGAATAACTCTTTTTTACAGTAATAGCATCTCATCGGCGTATTCGAAACGAACCTTTCATCCTCCAATTCCCGCGTTTCAGTGACGATATGCCGCGCGCCGAGCTCCCGGGCGGTTCCCGCCGCTGACAGGATCTCCTTTTCCGCGCGTGTTTCCGAAGAAGCCGTAACCGCGAGAACTCTATCCCCTGCCAGTGAGTCGAGAGCGGCTTTCAGAAGGAAAGTACTGTCCGTTCCGCCAGAATAAGCGATAAGGATACTGCCCATTTCCGACAGTATATTCCTGAGGGATTCCATTTTATCCGTAATGCCCGGCAGTACGGCGCCGGCGCGTTGAATATTATCCGGTTTTTCCATGTGAAAATTCATATTTACATTTCATATATCATCCGCGTGAGCGGGGCTATTCGCCGCATAAAGGCAATATCAGCGTGGCTGTCGTTCCTTCCCCGGGCTTACTCCGGTAACGGAGGTCCCCGCCGTATCCCTTGATTATACTGTAAGATACGGAAAGCCCCAGTCCGGGGCCCATTTGCTTTGTGCTGAAAAACGGATCGAATATCTTTTTCATTATATCGGGAGCCATACCGCGCCCTGTATCCTTAAACTCGACATGAACATTTCCGTTCTCAGCTCTTACGGAAATGTTTATCACGCCTCCACCGGGCATCGCCTCAGCCGCGTTATTAATAAGGCTTATAAACACTTCCCGCATGCGCCCCGCGGAAGCCTTGATCATATGCTGAACGGGGAGAAGCCCGATTTCCACGTTTACTTTTTTTATTGAAAGCCCGTGCTCAAGGAGGTCTATAACCGCGCGGAGATTTTCCTCTATACTTATTTTTTCATTTTCTTCTGTCCCGGGGTTAGCGATAAGCATCATGCGCTCTACTATTCTTTTAGCCCGTTTGCACTGGCCTATTATAACTCCCAGGCTTTCCTCCGATTCCTTATCTTCCCCCTTCAGGGTCATTAACATAAGCTGGGCGCTGCCTGAAATGATCTGAAGAGGATTGTTTATCTCATGCGCCACGTCAGCCGCAATGCCTCCTAACTGCGCGAACCTCTGAAAATTCTCTGCCTTGACCCTTTCCGTAATGTCTTTCGCGATATGCACAGAACCGGCGACTTCTCCTTTGTCATCCAGAATAGGTGATACGGAAACCAGAAGAGGTATGCCTATGTTCGGGTCATCGACAGCGACTGCATGCCCCTCACCGTCCTGTTTTGCCAGGCAGAAAGGGCACTCCGGCCATGGAGAGTCCATGTTATGCACGATCTTATAACATTTTTTCCCGATAATATCTTCAAGCGGTTTTCCGATCGCGCCGGCAAAAGCCTTGTTAGCCCTGATAATATTGAAATCTTTATCCTGGATAAAGACCAGGTCCGTGAGAGCGTTAAAAGTTTTTTCCCATTCAATGTCTTCCCCGAGCGTGTCCTTACGCGCCTCCCGCCCTTTTGACGCCAGGCGCGCGGCCCAGAGATATAAGAAAGAAAAAAATAGAGCTGTCTGCAAAACCCCAGCGAGAAAGGCCTTTGCCGCGGCAGGCACCCCCGCGGGTAAAAATCCCGATAATCGCGTTATCACCGCCGAGGCGAAAAGAAAGGCGAGGCAGAATAACAGAGAGAACCCCGCTAACTTTATTTTTTTTACCTCTGGTTCTCTATCTGAACCGGTAAGCATATTTTTCATATCCCCCCTTTATCCGAAAGACATATTGCCAAAATTTTAACCCCATCTCTCAGCTAAAAAATCTATCCTATGTAATCCGGCTTCTTTCCCCCTATACTCTAATTTGACCCTTTTCTGTTATCTTTCTAAATTTAAATTCACAGGCTAAAGCTTCTTCATAAATGCCCTCTAATAGCCCCTCCGCGTTACCCCTATTTATATTTCGCGGTACAATAGAAGGTATCCGCGGTATCACGCGCCTTTTGATCGTTTGTTTTTTCATGGTTTCGCCGCGTTGTCAGAGGGCACAGAGCTTTTCTCTCCCCGATCATTAATCCTCTCTGTGGTTCCATTCCATCCCTCTTTCTTTTCATTATTCTTGTCGGCGCATTAACCCGAAAGAGACCGTTTACGTTAAAATATACTTAATTACCGCGTAAATAGCAAAAGGGGCGCTTTTTTCTCCGGGCGGATCTATTCGCTGACAGCTCTCTCCTTAAGGAAAACATCGGCTATAAGCCCGTGCCCTTCTTCATTCCAGTGAACGTCTCCAGTGATAAAAAACCTTTTAAGGTTCGCGCGGCTCTTAGCCGGGCTGTTTTTATCGATAAAATACCCGAAATAATTCACGAACCTTACCCCCCTGTTCCCGCACCACTTTTTCCAGAAAGAAACCTGCGCGGAATCCAGGTCCTGATTTACTATCTGGTCGGGCCACGGATACACCGCTACAGTAAGTTTGATACCGTTTTTCTCAAGAAGTTCATACAGCCTCTCCATGTAATGCCCCATAAGCCTTAACCCTTCACGGCCGTATTTTTCAAAAACACCGCTGTCAGTAGTCCAGAGGCTGCGTTCCAGCTGTATCGCCGTGCCGAAATCCTTATAATTAAAAAGGCCCAGCAGCCTTTTATAACCGTAATAGATAAGTATGAAATTGTCCTTTAACGTGTCCTCTATTTTATTGGGCAGTTCCCGTATCCTCCGCCTTATATCTTTCTTCTTTTTAACCGCCGCTTTTTCCTTACCCGCCACATTCCCTTTGTCGTCAAGATAATAAAATTCCGCTTCGTCCTCGGCGTCGGATATATCGATAAACACCACCAGTTCGTCAAACTTCAGTTTGACATCTTCTATCAGATATTTTATTTTCCTCCAGTAAATTATGGGAGAATAAGAAGCGACGCCCGCGTTAAGCACCTCAATGCCTTTTTTTTCAAGATCCGCGGCTATAAGCCCCGCGAAAGTCCGTTCGTATTCTATGCCCATGCCTTCGGTAAAAGAATCGCCTATAAGAACTATCCTGTAATTATCGGGCTCAAGCGGCACGAAACGCGGCTCTTTATCCCTGAAACCGAGGGAATTTGTCCTCAAAAAGCTCTTCTTGTCGCCCCAGCATGTACCGTCTACGGATTTATTCTTCGCCAGGTCATGATGATAGAGCGCTGAAGCCACCCTGTAAGTTTTCTCGACCTGGCTGAATTTCTCCTGGCCTCTTTCAGGGAAAGAATACCCGCGCAGGGCTTTATAGCCGTTGGCGCATAGAAGGTCCGCGAGCACAAAAAACACCAAGAATACCGTGCCCAGTGTCTTAAAGGGGTTTTTCTCGAAAACATTCGAATGATTAAGGCCTGTTTCCCGCATAGATAATCACGTATCCCGCGCCCTTAACGCGCGGCGCGCGATATTTACGGGCCTCCCCGAGAACATCACGCGCCGCGCGTTAAAAGACAAAGCGTACAAATTATTGTTTCTCACCGCCGCGCCCGCCGCGTTTCTTATGTCCCATTTTACTATGCATCTTCTCCTTCATCAATGAAGATAATTTCTGGAACTGTTCGGGCGTGAGGATCTGTTTCATTTTCAGAAAATTATCGACGCGGTTATCGATAAGCCTGCCCTGAAGGCCCTTAATTTCGGAAACCGTATTCTTTATGACCTCCAT
>JBDRAX010000109.1:0-21141 GCA_043823375.1 Candidatus Omnitrophota bacterium
CTTTCCAGTCAGGGTCAGCTCTGTCGACGGTACAGGCGTAGTTAATATCCGTCATCTTCGACCACGCGTCCACCTCCTCCACGAACAGGCGGTCTTTAGGCTGTTTACAGCCGAGGAGTATCGTCACCGCTCCGAAGTTCCTTCTCTTGTCTATGATAAAATTGATAAGTGACCTTAAGGGGACTATACCGAGGCCTCCGGCCACCAGTATAAGGTCGTTCCCCTTGAACTCATCCACGGGGAAAGGTCTTCCGAACGGGCCCCGGACACCTATCTTGTCGCCTTCTTTCATCTTATGCAGAGCGTTTGTGAATACCCCGACCCTGCGCGCGCAGATCTCGAATGTGCTTTTGTCTTTTTTTGTGGGAGAAGACGAAATTGATATGGGGGCCTCTCCTATACCGAAAATAGAAAATTGCGCGAACTGGCCCGGCATATGCCCAAGTTCCCTGCCCCCTTCAAGTTCTATTTCGAACAGCTTCTCATTTTCCGTCATCTGTTCCGCGCGCTTTATTACGCCTTCCATGGTCGCGTAGCCGGACTCTACTTTGAACTTCTCTTTTTTTATGGTGTTTTCGGTATTATGCATTATCTTTCTCCTCATTCAATAGGTTCACTGTTTCAATAAGGCTTATATCCGCCATACAGGCGCGAGAACATCTTCCGCATCCCGTGCAGAAAAATTTATTATGTTTTTCGAACGGGTATAAGAACTTACGGTAATAACGGTGCCTCTGCCTTGAGCTCCTCTGTTCCCTGAAATTTTCACCTCCGGCGACCGACGCGAATTCTTCCAGCTGGCAGGAATCCCACGTCCTCATCCTTTTCCCTTCCGTAACGTCCAGAGTAACCTCGTCGTATATGTCGAAGCAGTAACACGTGGGGCATACGGCCGTGCAGTTGCCGCAGGAAACGCACCTTTTACCGACATCTTCCCAGACTTTGCTGTCATACGATTTACCGAAGAGCCCGGGGAAATCCCTGAATCCCGGTTTAAGCCTGGTTTCAAAAGCTCCGGTTTTTCGAGCGCGGATCTTATTCAATTCCATCTTCGCCTTTTCAGCGTCTAATTCGTCAATGAATTCAGCCCCCGCCAACAGAGCGTCTCCCTCACTGGAATTTATATGCAGTATATAGCTGTCCCCCGCGTCCGTCAGCATTATATCATAACCCGCCCTGGGGATATGCGTATCCATGGTCACGCACGTGGCGTACTCGTCACAGGGGAATAAGCATTCATAACCTATCACAAAAATAGACTTCTTCCGTTTTTTATAATACACGTCCACAGGGTCATCGAAGAAAACCGCGTCGAGGCATTCCAGGCCGTCGATATCGCACGTATGCGCCCCGAAAATAACCGTGGGCTCCATAGTAACGGAAGTCTCTTTCATTTTCACTTCCCCCATATTAAAGCTTCCGAGTTCTTCATGCTGAGGGAAAAAATACTTTTTCAGAGGCAGTATAGTAGGGATATACTCAAGGCTCATCTCCGACGCGTCCTTTATGTCAGCGAAAACAAAAAGATTTTCCTTCTTTACCGGGCCCACGACCCTGTAGCCGTTCTTTAAAAACGTGATAAAATCGCCCAGACTGTCTTTCTTCAGTTTAGCGTATCTCATTTTTTTTCCCTTTCTTATTACTCAGTTTCAGTTTCAGCCAGCTCAGAAAATCATCTATTCCTTCACCTGTCCTGCACGATATCCGGAGTATTTTGACCCCCGGGTTTATACTCCTTATATCACGCTCACAGCTTTCGATATCAAAGTCAGTATATTTTATCAGATCTGTCTTGTTTATTAAAACAATTCCGCTCTCTTCAATAAGCAGGGGGTATTTAGAAGGTTTATCATGGCCTTCCGGGGTACTCATCACCGCGATCTTCATGTCTTCCCCCACATCAAATTCAGCCGGGCAGACAAGGTTACCCACGTTCTCGACTATGACAAGCTCCGTCTTATCCAGGTCAACCTCATCCAGCGCTTTTTTAACGAGCTGGGCGTCTATATGGCAGGCATTGCCGGTATTTATCTGGACAACCGGAAGGTCAAGAGAGTCTATCCTTTCAGCGTCTTTCGACGTAAAACAATCACCCGCTAGTATTACGAAAGGGATCCCCTCTTTCTTAAGAAGCGGGCCTGTCCTTTCAAGAAAACTCGTCTTGCCCGCTCCGGGAGAAGAGATAATATTCATCATGAAAATACCTTTTTCCGCCAGGGATCTTCTGATTTCACCGGCTACAGTATTATTTTCCCTCAGAACATCCTGTTTTATAACTTTAAACGCCATCTTCCCACTCCACTCCTTTGACCAGGAATTCTTTTCCTGAAACAATTTCCGTTTTATCTCCGCGGCACTTCCCGCAGGAATAAAACACCCCATCCACAACAGTCTCGCTTCCGCACTCAAGGCATCTCACTTTTACCGGTATTTCCGCGACTTCTATCCTCGCCCGTTCCAGTTTTTTCTCTTTAGGGAGATATCTGAACGCCGAGGAAAGAAGCTCCGGCACGATATAGCGCAGCTTTCCTATTTCGAGATATATGGCGGTAATATCCCCTTTTATATCCGCCGTTTCACTCTCGATTATCGAAATAATATTCTTAACCAGCTGGAGTTCATGCATAATTCAGCATATCCTCGGCAGATGTTCCGCCGTAAGCATATCCGCCACTCTCATTACGCCGTACCTTGTTTTCACGCGTACCCTGCCGCTGAGATCTCCCGTAACGCTGCCTATGGCAACAGCTCCCGCCCCGTACTCGCTGTTCCTTAGAACGGACAGTATGTCCTCTTCGCTCTCCGGGCCCGCTATGATTATCACTTTGCCTTCATTCGCCAGGTACATGGGGTCGAGCCCCAGTATTTCAGCGGCTCCGGCCACGGTTTTCGAAACAGGGACTTTTTCTTCCTCTACTATAACGCCTGAAGATGAACCCGCGGCTATTTCATTCAATGTAGTGGCAAGCCCGCCCCTTGTCACGTCGCGCATAAACCTCACTCCCTGTGTTTTATCAAGTACGTCCTTGACCATGGAATTAAGAGGCGCGCAGTCCGACACGATATCGCTCTCAAACTCAAGGCCTTTTCTCCTGGTAAGGATGGAAAGCGCGTGGTCGCCGATATTCCCGTTTATTATTATTTTATCACCGGGCCTTATCTTTTTCATCCCCAGATCGCGGTCTCCGCGCATAAAACCTATTCCCGCGGTATTTATAAAAACACCGTCCGCTTCTCCTTTTTCCACTACTTTCGTGTCTCCGGCTATTATTTTAACGCCCGCTCTCTTCGCCCAGCACCCCATAGACCGTGCGATCTCCTCAAGGTCCCGCGCGGGGAAACCTTCTTCTATTATAAAACCGCAGGAAATATACGCGGGGTCAGCGCCGGAAACACATAGGTCATTAACAGTCCCGCAAACCGACAACTTCCCGATATCTCCGCCCGGGAAGAAAACGGGTTTTATAACGAAGCTGTCCGTAGTAAAGGCTACCCGGCCACGCGGCACCGCGGCAACAGCAGAATCCCCGCCTTCATTCAGAAGATCGTTACCCAGATGTTTATAAAAAACATCCTTTATAAGCCTGTGGGTAAGCTTCCCTCCGCTTCCATGCGCTATTGTGATCAGTCCCATAATGCCTCAATATGTACCGGATCCATTACTCTCCGTATTTGTACCATGCCCCGCACGCCCCTTCGCTTGAGACCATGCACGCTCCGGCCGGGTTATCCGGAGAACACACTGTCCTGAACAAAGGGCAGTCCGGAGGTTTACTTATCCCCCGCAAAATGGAGCCGCATATGCATCCGGCGTTCTCTTCAGCCGGACGCGTTTCAAGCGGGAAATTCTTTTCAGCGTCGAACCTTTCATATTTTTCTTTTAACCTGAGCCCGCTTCCGGGTATCGCGCCGAGCCCTCTCCATACGGAATCACTTTCTTCAAAAACTTCGGACATGACGCTTCTCGCTTTTCTGTTCCCGTCATCGTTTACCGCGCGCTCATAAGCGTTTATGAGCCTGGCTTCGCCTTTCTCACGCGCGAGAGCCAGTTCAAACACGGCTCTCAATATATCGAAAGGCTCGAAACCCGTTATACAGCAGGAAACCCCGGTCTCATCCACAAGGGATCTATAGATCAGGCTCCCGGTGATAGTACTGACATGGCCCGGGCACAGTAAAGCGTGTACCTTTGACCGGGCATCGCCAAGCACGGCTTTTAAAGCGGCCGGCATGGTTTTATTAAGCGCGAGGACAAAAAAATTCCCGAGGCCGTCTTCATCCGCCCGGATAACCGCGGCCGCGGCCGCTGGCGCGGTAGTCTCAAACCCCACGCTTATAAAAATAAAATTTTTCCCGGGCTCGGCCCTGGCGAACCCCAGTACATCATACACGGAATACACCGCTCTCACGTTCCCGGACCCGGCCCTGGCTTCAGCCAGGCTTTTTTCACTTCCCGGTACATGGATAAGGTCTCCGAAAGAACAAACTACCGCGCCCTTGACAGAAGCCAGTTCAACCGCTTTATCGATGTCCGCCGTAGGCGTAACGCATACCGGGCATCCCGGGCCTGACATGAAATTTATATTTTCCCCGGTGATCTTATGTATACCGTTTTTCCTTATGGCGTAAGTATGCCCGCCGCAAACTTCCATTATATTGAAGGGTTCCGCCGAAATGTCTCTTATTTTTCCGGCAAGGTCCAGGCAAAGCGCGGGATCCCTGTAATCTTTCAGTTCTTCAAGCATGGCCTGTTTTCCCTTTAAAAAATTCGATCGTAAATTTCGCTTTCTCCGCGTCTACTTTCTGTATGGCGTATCCGGCGTGTATAAGCACATATTCCCCCACCGACGGATCCTCGATAAGGTCAAGCGGAACGTCACGTTTTACGCCCGATATGTCAACTTTCCCCGTATTCCCGTTTATCTCAATTATTTTCCCCGGGATACTCCAGCACATTATGCCCCCTTAAAACCTTTCATATCATATTCCCCGGCATAGCTTACAGCTTCTTCCGGACTCCCGCCGCCGTGACGGCGCGCGGAAAGGCCCGGCTCCATGCCCGCGGCTAAAACCGCCTGTCCAAGTGAAATATTTTCGTCAGTCGCGGCATATTTCCTGTGTACGTACAGTCCCATTCCCGAAGCGCGGAATTTCTCGGTAAGATATTTTACCAGATACCTGTTCTGGAAACACCCGCCGGAGACAACGGTTTTTACTGTCCCGAAAGACCCGCGTATTTTAAGGCTCATATCGAAGATAATATTACCTACGGTATTGTGGAATTTTGAACTGATCACTCCGGGCCTCGTCCCTCTTCTCAGATCATCAACGATCATGCCTGTCATAGCGGATACGTCGATCTCATCAAGGACAAGGTCATACCCATAGCTTTCAGACACGCCTTCTTCCGCTTCTTTTTCAAGCGCGATAGCGGCTTCCGCCTCTTTCCGCGAGACATCAGAGATCCCGGTCAAGGAAGCGACGGCGTCAAAAAGCCTTCCCATACTCGAAGTCACCGGGCAGTTAATGTTCTTATCTATCATAGCGTGTATCAGATCCGCTTTTTTTCTCCCCACCCTTTCCAGAAAAGGGAATATCGGTATACTGTCGTAATCCCCATACGCGTCATAGAGGTACGCCAAAGCCATTCTCCACACTTCAAAAGCCGCGATATCCCCGCCCGGCTGGGGCATGTATTTAAGGTGATATGATCTCCTGAAACCTTTTCGCGAACACAAAAAAAACTCCCCGCCCCAGCTCTTTCCGTCAGTGCCGTACCCGGTCCCGTCAAAAGAAACCCCGGTAACCTCTTCATCCAGGCCATTATCTTCCATGCACGCCGCTATATGAGCGAAATGGTGCTGTACCCTGAGCAAAACCGACCCTTCGTTCTCGGAATGGAGCTTTTCAGCGAAAGAAGCCGAAACATAGTCAGGATGAGTGTCACAGACGATATATCGTGGGCATATTTTATTTTCCCCGAGATATTCTCTCACGGCTCGCTCGAACCGGTTTAAATTATCGAACACGGTCAAATCACCGAAAACAGGGCTTGTAAACAGTTCTCCATTATGAAAAACGCTGAAACAAGCTTTATTTTCCGCGCCTAAGGATAAAATTGTATGCTCCGGCATATTAACCCCCACGTCACATTATACGTGTCCAATAATCCCGCGGAAAACCCGCCGGCTGTTTATTTTATACCCTGAAAAAAACTCACCACTGAACAGCTTTCTTATCTCACCCTTAAGTTACGGAAACTGCCTTCATCTTTCAGAGTATTAACGCTCTTATCTTGAAGAGTTATAGTGACACATAATTAGATCTGATGTGTGAAAAATAACACAAAAACCAGGGCGCGTCAACTAAATTCTATACCGCGAATTGCCATTTCACGGCGCTATTATGTTTTGGTTACACAAGTAATTATCCTCAAATATCTTACATAAAAATAGTTTTCACGGGCTTTCACACATAAAACATGTTTTTGTTATTATTTACAACAAGAAATAATATCACGCGCCGGTTTTAAGTGCATCACTGTAACAAAAATCGAGGTTTTATCGTGAAATATTTTACCGAAAAAGCCGGTTTCCACAGGATAAAATGGACTGGTTAAATATAAAACAAGCGCCCCGCGGACAGTTATTTATGACGCTTTCTTTCCCCCAAAAGGATAATGTCCCTTATGGCTTCTTCATTTTTGGCGAGGCGCCATTTTCTGGCGAAGTGCGGGTCTTGTACTATCTGCGCTATCGCGGATAACGCGCGGAGATGAAAATCCCTTTCATCTTCCGAACCCGCGATAACAAAAACTGTATGTACCTTTTCTTCCTGCATGGGGAAAGATATCCCGCCTTTTGACCGGGCAATAAGTATTATGAATTTTTCCCGGCCTTCCACGATTATGTGCGGAATAGCAAGCCCGGGGCGGAGGACCGTACTGCTCTGTTTCTCCCTGTCAACGAGAAGATCCACGACATATTCCGGTGTTTCTTTCAGGCTTGAACAGATATTACGCGCCGCGAGTTTGAAAAATTCATCCATGGCCATAGCCCCGTCAATATCAAGTACGACACTTTCTTCGATGACCCTGTCGAACCTGTCTTTGTTTATTTCATCTCTCTCTCTGATAATGTCTTTTAGTTCCTCCTCAAGAGATACCCCGGCTATTTCTTTCGCGGCCATCCTCTCTATGAGGTGGAGAAGCGCGTAATCTTTCTCCGCCCTGATACGTCCATAGAACCAGTAAACCGAAATACCGCCCGCGAAAAGAAAAGACCCTATAAAAGCGCCTCTTTACCCATGCTCACTATCATCAGCCAGCACCCGAATATCCCGGCGATCTGCACCCATGGATAAAACGGGGACCGGAAACGGGGCATATAATTCCGCACCCTGCTCTCCCTCATTATTATCACGCAAAGGCACGAAAATATGAACGTGATTATAAGGACCGTCGACGCTACTTCAACAAGTATATCAAGGTGCAGAAATACAGCCGCCGCCATAAATACGCCGGTAAAAAAAATGGAAACCGCCGGGGTCTTCAGTTTTTTATGTATACGCGCGAAAATATCAGGAAGAAGCCGGTCCCTGCTGAGAGCCAGCGGGTATCTTGACGCCGCCATTATTCCGGCGTTAGCCGTGGATATGAACGCGAGCATAGCCGCTATACCCATGACGATCATGCCTCCCCTCCCCATAAAAACGGACGCTCCGTCGGAAACAGGGGTCAGGGAATTATTAAGCCGGTCTCCGCTCATAACTCCCGTAGTCACAAAAACAACCAGAGTATACAGTATGCTTACCGCGGCGAGAGAAAGGATCATGCCCAGAGGAACGGTCCTGGCGGGATTTTTAACTTCTTCCGCTATACTCGCGACTTTGAGAAGGCCGCCGTACGAAACGAACACAAAGCCCGCCGTGGAAAAAACAGCCGCTATACCATGCGGCGCGAAAGGTTTTAAATTCGCCAGTTCTACAGCGGAAACGCCTCTGAATATATACATAGCAAGAAGCACGAGGAGAATGGCGACAAGAAAAACCTGAACTCTACCCGCTTCTTTGATCCCTACAATATTTATCACCAGGAAAAACAGGCAGAACGCGAGGGCTGTTAACCGCGGATCGAGATTAACCGCGAATTCAGAAAAGGCCGCCATACCTACGAGGGCGAAAGAACTTTTCAGTGAAACGGAAAGCCAAGTCAATAAGCCGTCGACTGTGGCTATAGCCGGCCCCATACTGCGCGCGACATAAAAATAAGTACCTCCCGCTTTAGGCATCGCGGAAACAAGTTCCGCCTGGCTCAGCATACCGGCCATAGCTAAGATCCCGGCTATAAAATACGAAATTATCACGGCGGGGCCGGCCTTCGCGTGCGCGAGGCCCGGGAGAATGAAAAGCCCTGAACTGATCATAGCGCCCGTGGCGATACAGAATACATCCAACAGATTCAGGTTTCTTTTTAAGACCGGCTTTGACATAAAAACATTTTCTTTTTTATAGATAAAAAAGTATATATAAAGAATCTATCCGTGGTAAAATCTATTACCGGGGCCCTATCAACCCGTTGATCCGCTCAAGCAGAATATGTAAATCTATAGGCTTTAAAAGAACTTCGCTCTTATCCAGTTTCTCTGTCTCCCCCAGAGAGCCGGTAAGAAAAATCACAGGGATCTTACTATTCATCTTCCGTATCTCCGTTTTTACAAGCCGCCCGTCTATCCCGGGCATCTTACAATCCAGGATCACCAGGTCAAAAGAATCATCCTTTTCTATAATACCTATAGCTTTTTCCCCGTTATCCACGGTTTCGACCAAAAACCCCCTGCCTTCCAGGAAACTCCTCAAAAGCATGAGAATTTCCTGTTCGTCATCCACAACCATTATTCTCGCCATAATATGTCCTTTCTATACATTTCACCTCCGTTGGTAATAACGCTTTTTTTTACGGAAATCATATAATACAGCCGGTGAGGATCTTGACTATTTATATACGAATAAATATTAATGTTTTGAGAACGATTTGCAAATTTAATTTCTTACGGATAGATCCAGTCTTCTACCCCGCGGAGCCGGGTTCCTGCATATCGGGAGTCTAACATCTTAAACGCCTTTATTTTTTCAGTAGACCCGATCTTCGCTTTTGATACCGCGTCCTTCAAAACGCTTATTGACCTGTCATAAACCGCGCGGCGTGAGTTTCATACATTATCACAAGGCTGATCTCCCTCGCCAGAAGCTTCATCCTGTCGAACAGCCACCTTGGGGCTTTGCCCCCGCGCGGAGGAAGGCTCGCGGTACCGGTTTTCATTACACCTCAATCGATCCTGATATTCAATTTTTCAAGGACTCCCCGGACGAACTGCCACGCGTATTCATCTTTTTCCCCGGGGGCCCACGTCGCGAAAGTTTTGTCCGTCAACGGGTCATACGGCCCGTCTTTTATCTCATAAAGAAGAGACCCTTTTTTAAGGGGCACTATGAAATGCCAGGTATCAGGCTGGATCTCGACACCGAAATTCCCGTATTGCGGGTCCAGTATGACATGTTCCGTTATGCTCCCCTTATCGTCAAACTCGGCAACCAGGACCCTCCCTCTCAATATTACGAATATTTCCCGTTTATCGGGGTTCACATGTTTATGCGGGGGGAAATACGCGCCGGGCTCGACGGCGTTAAGCATCCTGTTCATCAGGTCAGCGTAATCCTGGTGAAAATTATAATTGCACCTTCTACGCTTGGAGAGCTTGGCGTTTATTGAGATCTCGTTTACCAGATCTTTAGTGATCTTTATCATTTTTCATTTTCCCTTATATTCCGGTTATTATAATTCAACGTACCTGCCCTTATTCAGTTTTTTCGCCTTTTTATATATGAAGTACGCTATGGCCATATCCTGTACCGCGAGCCCGGTTGAATCAAAAACAGTCACTTCATCATTATTTTTTCGCCCTGTTTTCCCGCCTGTTACGATCTCGCCGATATCAGCGTATATATTTTTCCTGAAGAGCTGTTTTTTTCTTAAAGGCACGTTTATTTCGCCGCTGTGCGACGCCTGTTCCCATGAGTCAACCACGATCCTGGCCTTCTTCAATATCTCCGGTGACAACTCCTGTTTACCCCGCGCGTCAGCGCCAACGGCGTTTATATGAACCCCTTTTTTGAGCCATTCCGGTTTTACCAGCGGAGACCTTGAAGGTGTAGTTGTTACTATTATATCACAGTCCGCGCACGCGGAAGCGGCGGTATCGGCTATTGTAACGGAAAAGTTACCGGATCGGCGGATAAATTTCCCGAACTCCGCCGCGGCCCGCGCTCTTTTATCCCAGAGCTTTACTCCCTTTATCCTGAAAACCTCTTTTATCGCCGAGAACTGGGCCTTCGCCTGAGTTCCGCATCCGATGAACGCGAGATTTTCCGAATCCTTCCTGGCAAGGTATTTAGCCGCTATGGCGCCCGAAGCGCCTGTCCTTAACGCGGTAATATACGTACCGTTCATAACGCACAACGGGTACCCGTCAGCCGGGTCATTGAGAATGATCATCGCCATAACAGCCGGCAATCCCTTTTTAATATTCCCCGGATGCACGTTCACCCATTTTATGCCGCAGCTCTCCATACCCGCTACATACGCCGGCATTGCCCGGAAATCACCGTTATATTTACTGAGGTAAAGATATATTTTAGGCGGCATCTCTACCCTGCCGGAGCCGAAATATTTAAAACCTTTCTCCACTTCACGTATGGCTTCCTTCACGGTAATGATCTCTTTTACCGTTTCCTCGCTTATAACCAGCGTCTTTTTCTTTTTACCCATTTTTTTTCTCCGTGTCTTTCACCGCGCGCGGCGCGCGTCTCCCGGGTCATTCTTTATACACAAACGTAAAATCGCTTACCTCTCTGGGGTCCGGATTTCTTCTCAAAAAATCAATATAATACCGCGCGCTTTTAGCCAGATCACTGCCTGGGTCTATTTCAATGACCTTGTTGAGTTCCTGGTACGCCAGGGGCAATTTACGATAATGCGTATAATAGCATACCGCGAGGTTATAATGGGCTATCTGGTCGTCAGGTTTGATCTTCAGTATCCGGTTAGATTCCCTGAATACATCGTCATACTGTTTTAAAGTGGCGTACATATAGCTTATGTACTGCATGGCTGATACGTAAAATTCCGACGTGTCCTCCTCCATATCGGGAAGAAGTTCCATTTTTTCTCTGAAAGCATCAAACTCAGCTCTGGCTTTTTCGGGTTTGCGCTCAAAAAAATAAGCTTTACCCAGAAAAAAACGCGCGAGGGGATAATCCGGCGCCATCTTGACAGCCTTCCGGAACAATTTAACCGCCGCGGGGCGGTCATTCATTTCCCAGTATATTTCACCCAGCTGGGTTATAGCCGGATAGTCTCCCGGGTTAAGAGAAATACGCTTTCTGCATATCTCCTCCGCCTCACGGAACTTCTTACCTTTTACAAGCTCCGCGACGTCAGTATACGCCCGCGGAAGGGCCTGCTTCAGCCTGATAAGAGACGCTATTTCGAACGCGCCGTCTTTAACGCCCTGTTTCCGGTAAACGCCCGCGGCTTTATCGTAATATTCCCCTGCCTTGTCAAAATCACCTTTGGCGACAAGGCAGTCTCCGGCTTTCCTGTACAGAACCGCGTTACCGGGGTCTTCGGCTATGGCCTTTTCATATTCTTTTTCCGCCCTGCCGTACATCATGGAGGAATAATATACATCCCCGGAAAGGGCGTAAAGCCCGGGCATATCCGGCATATTTTCCTTAAGCCACGCGATATGCGGGATAACAAGCGAAGGATAGAAATATTTATCTTTCATCATGCCCTGAACGGACATAATGTGGTTCGCCGCCATGCTGTTTATCAGAAGATCCCTTCCCGCCCCGTCGGGCTCTTCCGCCAGCATGCCGTTAGTCTTTTCGATGAGCCCGAGCACCGCGCGGTTTTCATCCATTTTCGCCGTGAGATTTTCGAGCTGTTCGGTTAAATCCCTGCCCGGATCTTTCGCAAGGGCCTGTTTGAAAAACTTATACGCTTCGTCATATCTCATAAGCCCGTAAAGAGCAAGCCCCATGTCCATCTTTAAACGGGCGTTTTCCTCATGCCCCTCAAGCAAAGAAGCCAGTTTTGCCTCCGCGCCTTTATAGTCCGCCTTTTCCATCATTTCTCTTTCGATCTCCCCCATCTCCTTCTCCGGGGATCTCTCCGCGGAGAACGCGGGATAAGGCGAAAGAGTTAACGCGCGCGCGAAAATAAGAACACCCGCCAAAAAGATCCTTATACCAGACATTATCCTCCTTAATATCCGAAAATAATATAATCGATAAACCCCATACCCACGGAAATAAAATTATAGAAAAAATGCATAACTATGGCTATCCATGTCGAGCCTGTTTTCGCTTTCGCGTAAGTTATTAAAATACCTAAAAAGAAAATAGTCAACATATAAGTATAGTCTTCCTTTATCATCGGGTAATGGGCCAGTGTAAAAAGAGCCGAAGTTATCACTACTGAAGGGAATGTCCCCGCGTATTTATTAAGCGCGGGAAACAGGAACCCCCTGAAAAGGATCTCCTCGGCGAAAGGGGCTATTACCAGTACCGAAAATATTATGACCGCGTTCCCCACAAAAAGCGCCTCCGGGAAAACCGAATTAAACGGGATATCCGGCACAAGAGGGTTCGCGCGGCCCATCGCGTTAAGTATCAGGCACACACACAGGTATAACGGCATCCACACGCGCCATATGCCCTTCGTGTCGCCGCGGGCCAGGACTGTCCCTGAAAAAGATATACGCCTTGACACTATCAGCACTTTCAGATAAATAAGGCATACGCATTTGAGCAGTATACTGCTCAGGTAAACAGTAAGGTAATAGAGCAGTTTCGGTTCTTTGGTGAAAATAAAAAAATGCAGCCGCAGGAACCGCAGGATATTGGACCCCAGGTTAAATGGGTCTTTTAAAAGAAAAACAAAGATCAGTATCGTTATAGCCAGCACATCCGTAAACGACCACGGGCATGCCCCGGGATGCCGGCCGGCAACAAACAGAGCGCGCGTATTTTTAATAAAAGACTCAGCGCCTGCCATCGCCCGGCCTTCGCGCGCGCAGGGGACATCGGGCCTTACGCGCCGCCTGCAATACCTGCATCTTACGGCTGTATCCGGCAGTTCTCTGTCGCAATGAGGACAATTCATATCCTGTTTATTTTCCCCGGTTAAATTTAAAGCGCGCTTAAAGAGCGTGTTATATATTGTACATTACGAAGCGCCTAAGTTAAACATGAAAATACGCGTACCCGGACCGAAAAAAAACTGGCCCCGCGCGCCAAAGACACCAGCGGGGCCGGTTACAACCTCAAGGCAGAACTATTACGCCGCTATCAGAGCCTTTCTGGCGTTCTCAAAGATATCCCTGAGTTCATCCATGTTCACCGGGCGTATCGGAAGAAGTTTGATCAGCTTATTCAGAGATTCCACCATAACACTACGCGCTCCCGTCGCTAAATTCACAAGGTCCTCTTTTGTGAGATTGAACAGCTTCATGTCCTGCCCCTGGGAACGGCAGAAATCAATATACTGCGCCAGTGTCGCGGCCACAAAATCGCTGTCAGCCACATACTCTTCGTCATTTTTAGCTATCTCCGACAATCTCAAACCGAGAACGATACTTCTTATTATGCCTGTTTTATCGTAGTTAAAACCAACGGGCGCTATAATTGTGTTTTCCGGGTCAATGTCGCCTATCTCCCAGCTGTTATTCCTTTTATTGCCTCCGGTAGCGAAACGGTCATCTTTCAGCACAGGAAGAATAGTTACCGTATTGGCGCGTGTCCTTCTTTCCTCTTTTAAATCCTCAGGAAGGTCCTTTTTTTCTATTCCGAATCGCTCATACTCGCTGAGGGCTACCTCGGACAAAGGCTCCGGAGAAAATATTTCAATAAAAGCGTGCGGCACCGCTTCCGACTGCACAAGAGAAAGGAACGCCTTAAAATTATCGTCTTCGGCGTGCGCCGCCAGAGCGTCCACGGAAATCCTTATGAGTTTATTGTCCACAGCCTTCCGGCCAAGGGTCTCCCTCAGAAAATCAGTGTTGTCGTTAACAAAAGTGTTTATGCCTTCTATACCCTTTTTACCCAGAGAAGCGCGCTCTACTCCTTTTTTATTATCAGCGGTATCGATCTCCGCGACTGAATTTATTAAACCGAGCACGGACGGCTGAACTACACTCGGGACCTTGTGGTAACCTGCAAGTTCAGCGGCAAAAGCGTCAAAAGTTTTTTCTTCAGTAAAACCTTTGTAAATTTCCGCGAGGTTACGCCCTTTTGTCACCTCTTTAAATACCCGGTAGATCCCGTCCATCCACACAGCGTCCGGAGAATCTTTCATTGTCTTTACTACGACAGGAACAGGCCTTCCCGCTTTTTCGAGCCTCACCCCGGTGTACGGAGCGTACTTCGCGTTTTTCTTTACAGCCTTTGAAAACGCGTCGAGTTTGTCTTTATCCCGGAAATCCACGTGGGGATTAAATTTTCGCGCGGTATCCGCGGATACTTTGACGGATATGTCATAGAAACTCAAGCCCCCGAGGTTGATCATATAGTCGACATACCCCGGAAGCGCGAGGCACCAGTCCCCTTCGCTGACTTCATGAGCTATAACCTGTTTCACGGTTTTTCCGTCTTCAGAGAATAAAACATTGACCTGCACGCCGCGGCCCGTGGCTATCTGTTTAATATCGAGCTTATCCGCCTGGAAATGCCCCGCTCCGGTACTCGTCGTCTGGAGAGAGCCCGGGATCACGTCATTGATAAATGACGTGAAATGCAGGGTGCTGATCCGTCCTTCCTCCGTGGCCGCCTTTATACCGTCCGGGACGCGCGTCATACCGTGATCCATAAGGTACATTACAAGTTTGTCCTTCGCGGACGCAAAAGTTTTTTCATCCGTTATCAGTTCTTTAACGATATTGTCCCCGAGTTTGGTAATATCTTCGATACCTCTCCAGTAAAAACCGGGCTTACCTTCTTCTTTCACTTCCGCGTTCTCGCCATTGAGGTCCTTGGGGAGTGTCGCGCGTTTCAGAAAACTGTCTCCTTTTTCTTCGTTCCTTATCATATCTTCCCGCGCGGTGGTAAGGCGCAGCCTCTCCGCTCCTTTCACCCCTGAATCTATCCATGAAATAACGGACAGAGACTGCCCCGCCATAAGCTGTATATTCCTGGCGGCAAGAACGCAGCCTTTCTCATTTTCCGAAAGTTCAAGTGAATTTCTTATAAGCCCCCTCATAAAATCCATGATATATCCGCGCTTACTTTTATCCATGATAAATATACCGATAAGGTCATTCAGGACTTCACACGCCAGATCCATTTTGTTATCAGCGTCCTGGAACATGGCGTTCGTGAAAAATTTTTCGAGCGCCTCTTCCGTGCGCCCGTTCATCGCGAGATTGCTTATTTTGAATATACCGTACGCTATGGGCTGCCTTACCGGGTCAGGCGTTATAACCTGGTTAAACAACGAATTTTCCTTCATCTTCACTTTATCCATCTCCTCTTTTATTTTCATCGTTTTCAAGCGGGCGTTCTTTCTCCTTAATGTGTAAGAGAATTCCCTCAGATACTGAGCGGACGTAAGAAGCGCTTCCAGGATACGGCTCAACTTGATCGAAGTGGCCTGGTAATACTTAAGCTCCCCGATATTATACCGCGCGTTAGCCTGCAGTAAAACACTTAAATAATCCTCAGGCTTATTCGATTTAGGCGCCAGCGTGTTCCCCTCTCCGCGCGAGTCCCAGTTAACAGGCTCTCCCTGCGCTTCCAGGAGGCCTTCGCCTATACCGCCGTTATCTTTTCGTGACGGCGGGACCTGTATCGCTCCGCACGACATGGCGTTGAGTTCCGTGACACCCGCGGCCTCGGTCCTCTCAAATGAAGGGGTAACCTGCACGTCCTGCGCGGCGAAAAGCATTCTCTGCTGGTTCAGGCTGAACCGCGGAACAAAAATAAATTTACCTTTATAATCCTTCCCTTTAAGGCTCTGCGTAAGAGCGATAAACTGCTCTGCCAGTTTCTCGCTCTCCCCGTTATTCGGCTGGACGTTACCGAAAATAACGACCTGCACGCCTTTTTCCAGGAGAGCCCTGATATTGGAATCGGTAAAAGCGCTCTGCCTCCCTACTTTTTCAGGCACAAGCCTTCCCGAATAAGCCACGACAAGCTGATCGGAGTTAAGTATGGGGTCTCCTTCCTCTGGTTTCGGATCGCTGGAATAATATTTATTTTCCGGAAGATAAAAATTTTTCTTTCCTTCTTTTTTCACCTCAAAAAATTTATCGGGATCAGGATGTTCAATATCCACGCTCTCTCCGTACTTCTTTTTCATGATTTCCCTGAACACGCCCGAACTTCTGACCCGCGCGTCACCGTTGGAAATCGCCCTCATGTAAAGCCCTATACCGTATCTGCGGTAATATTCTTCCATATCCTGCCCGGGGTTATTAGCCCACTCATCCCATGACGCCAGATCCATTAGATGCGCTCTCGCGACGAAACTCTGCCCGTCGGAAAGCCGCAGGGCGCCGGACGCCATGTCGACACAGTATTTGTTACCGATTATTTCACCCGTACGCTTGCTATATATCTGTTCCGGAGAATAATGCATGAAAAATTCCCAGTATTCTTCCGGGATCTCCATAAGGCGCATGACATCATGTATATACTCGTCGCTTTTTACGTTTTTACTTACGCCCCGCAGGTTATAATGCCTCCTGTTCCTATAGGTATGGGTCGTAAAAAACCTTACGGCCTCAGTCACTACCGGGTCCATTTCATAAGCCGGGTCCCATTCTTTTTTCTTCTTTTCCCTGTCAGCGAGTATTTTGAGGTATATGGGTACAAGCGCGCTCTGTGAATCATTGGCGTGGACCACGGGAGGCGCCCATTTATCTCCCAGCTCTTTCCTTTCACGCGCTTCGGTTCTTCTTATGTATTCCACGCTGGCTTTCGAAAAAAACGTGCTGAACTCTTCCCAGCTTGGAAGCTTTTTAGTACCGTCATACTGCCCGCCCTGATAGTTATAAAGCGAATACGTGAAATAACTGGTACCGTCCGCCTGTATATCTTTTATGAGGTTGACCTCTACTCCCATTTCATTCACGCCGCGCGAGGCGACAACTGTAACCTCTCTCTGCCCTACTGTAATGGAAAATCTGTCCATCTCTTTCAAATCCTTGAGAGGATAAGTAATATTCGCGCTGTAATCAAGATCCTCCGGTTTATTGTTAGCGTCTACCCTGCACTGGTAGTGCGGCTCAAGCGTCCTCAGCCTGACGTTTTCATCTCCAATAAGCTTTTTCATGCCGCTCACATGGCCCTGTGTTACCCTGCCGAGCCCTCCGCCTTCTTCCCATATTTCCGGAGAAACTACCCACAAAGATCTGTTTATAAGCTCAGGCGAATGTACTTTCACCCAATCCTTCCGGACACTCGCCCCGTTCAGCATGAGAAGGATATTGTCAACCGTGGTCTGGTCCCTGTATTCCACGGCTTCAGGGGAAAGCAGTATATTTTTAAGTTTTTCCTGTTCAGCCGATGAGAGAAGAGCGACGGCTTTTTTCACAGGGTATTCCACCTCAACGGGATATTTTATCTGGCTCAGGCAGACTTCATTACACACCGCCAGAAAATGCAGAAGCTCCGAAAGATTTCGCGAAGCCTCGTCAAGAGCGGATCTGAGGCTTTTTAACACAACTTTAGTCTTCCTCGCGAGAATAGCTTCCTTAAGCACATTGAGTTCTTCTATCAAAGGCTTAACCATATCAAGCCTGTTCTGATATTCCTCCGCGTTCCCGTGATCAAGCCCCTTCAAATGCCTGAACTCGTCCTTATCGAGGATCTCTATTCTCTTATCTGCCATCGAATCCAGCAGTATCTCTTTTAAAAGCAGGCCTCCTATATATATCGCCCGGTCCCGCACGCCGGCGTGGCACACATTCGCGTGATCTATGTCACCCGTCCATCCAAGCGCCGCCGCGCCGAGAGCGATACGGAATCTGACGGGAGCGCCTCTAACTTTATGTTTTTCATCCCTCATCCATGCTTCGAGATTCCGTCTCTGCTCTCCTGAAAAAAGCTCGGAAACAGGGATCTCAAGCCCGCGGTACAATTCATCCGGCGTAATGCCCGGAATATAGCCCTCTACCCAGTTCACCCTGCACGCTTTCAGTGTATCGGTTTCAGAATCGAGATAAAGTTCAACTATGCGGTCATCTTTTATCAGTTTGTCTATGACAGGGTTGGAATCCGGAGAATTCGCGCCTTTTATATCATTTTGCGGGGCAGGATACTGCCCATTGTCCTCTTCAATGCTTACGGAAAAACTGCCGTCACTATCTTTCTCCCCGGCTTTTTCCGTTATCCTGGCTATGTATGATATTCCGGCTGTCCGGTATTTGACAAATACCGCGCGGGAAGCGCCGTCCATCCACCATTTTGTAATAGTCCAGCTTTCTCCCCCGAGCATATCGGGAACCGGGCCGAACTCTTCTTTAAAAGCCGCTATAAGCTGTTCGCCGGATTTATTATCGCGCAGGTAATGCGCGGCGATCCTGTCAATAACCCCGAGAAGCACGGCATCCGTTTTCATTTGAGAAGCGATTACACCGTTTTCATCCGTAAAAGGAACACTGTTGGAAATAGCTTCAGTACTGAGTGTAGTGTCGGTAATTTCATAGTCTGCCTGCGCTCCATAACAGAAATTGCTGAAAAGAAAAGTAAAAATAACAACGCAAGAAAGAAATTTCTTAATAACCTTTTTTACTTCAGACATTTTTGCTCCTCTCGGTTACAGGCCGCATTAAAAAAAAACCCGGATTTTTGTAATCCGGGTTTTTACTACTTATTCTCCGCGATATCGCCGCTTACGATAAATATGTCTGTATCGTTCATGATAACCTGCTTTTTTTTAGGTTTATCAAATTCTATCAGCTTTACATCATGTTAACATGGTTTTATGAAAAAATCAACATGATTCTGCGGATTTTAGACACTAACAGGCAATATCACCACAGGGCACATAGCAATGCTGAGCGTTACCCACATTTATGTCAATTCGAAAAAATAAATGCCTGAATTTCAACCCGGTCACGAGCGTGTGAATTCCGGATATTTCCGTTCTATCCGCGAAAACATTTTTAAAATTGAATACAATCGGGACGGTTTTTCGAGAAATTCGACAATTCCGGGAATTCTCAGCGGGTAGGGGCGAATAATCATTCGCCCTTAATGGAGAACCCATTATCATCTATTGGTCATTGATCAGGGCGAAAAATTTTTCGCCCCTACAAATACAAATATTTTTTGGACGTGGTATTATTCCAAAAAAAGTGTTCCAATTATCTATCAGGCTGTACACATCGGTCGGTCTCTACTTGTTGTGGGTAACGCTCAGGTTCTAACGACGCTTACAATTATACGAACAAAATATGTCTACATATCGAAAAAAACCATTAGTGACAACAAAAACTCAGCAGTTATTTTAAAAATGCGAGGTAAGAGCGGTAATCGCGAATGAACTGATTACTACAGGTGTACGGTAAAACTGATAGCTATATTTACAATGGTTTACAACTCAATATTTTGGAAAAGTCCTTCTCCCGACGCGTCATTCCCGTTTTTGCTGGAATGAGGGATTCCGGGAGCAAGTCTTAGCCGGACACCTGTGGCGAGCATAATGTTAAAAAAAAAATAGCTACATACTTTCTGTTGAATTAACGGTAGAAAAAGAATATAATAAGAAAAATGGATATAACTTTTTTTTGTTATAAAACCGGGTAAATAACCGGATAATAAGTTAGCAAAGAACAATAAGGAAACAATATGAAAAGACATATATCAAAATATATATCAGTATTTGTCATAATCTCTTTACTCATGGATCCGGCATGTTATGCTCTGGCGACATTACCCGCGTCGCAGAATGGGGCGGCAAAAAGAGACATTACACTTGAATTATTGACGAGAACGTATCTCAGGTATGCCGAGGATGAATACGAGAAGAAACTTCTTGCTGATAATTTAAGTGAGGCCGTGCTTTTGTCTTCCGGGGATTTTCTTGTATCTGAGAAATATAAAATAGACAAATATAACGTAAAGCTTTTAAGGCTTGTCATTCATGAAGAAATTGAAGCGATCATGCAAATACTGGCAAGAAGTAAGGGCTCGATAAAAAAGACAGAAGATAGATATAGATATGCCGCTATAAAAGATTTCATACTTAAATATTTCCCGCCTGAGAGTTCTAATGAACTTCCAATAGAGTTATATGTTAATCATACAGTAGCCAGGGCTTTTGAATGGATAATTCTTCTTAGGAATAGTCTAGTATTAGAAAAAGAGATTTCTCAGGAAGATAAAAAGTTCATTGGAAGAATCAAAAAGATGATTGAAGAGCAGGGGCATTTATTTAAATCGGAATTCTGGGATTCCAGCGAAAGAAAAAGACTCATACGGGAAGCGGTTGGGAATGGAATGATTTTTTATCAAACAGCACATACTGAGGGAGAGCCTGATAGTGAGAAAGGAGTGATCGAGGAGCCTTTACGGGAGAACAAGCCAAAGGTGCCGCCTAAGACTATTCAATATTATACTCAGGCAACGAAAAGATATATGCGGAATATCATGAAAGATCTTTTGCTGAAAAAGAACGTTCTTTTGGTCGGTGAACGCGGAACGGGTAAGAATTCGATAATATATGAACTCGCGCACAGATTGAACCAGCCGGTAGAAGTATTATCCTTAAATGAAGAAACCGCTGTAAGAGACCTTACGCAGAGGATGGTATTAGTGGACGGGAGGACAGAATGGGTGCCGTCGGGCGTGGTGGAAGCCATGGAGTATGGGAGGTGGCTTATACTGGATGAGATAGACAGGGCTCCGCCCGGAGTGTTATCGGTACTCAACAATTTATTACAGTTCAAAGAGATAACGCTTCCAGACGGGAGGAGAATAAAAGCGCATGAGGATTTTAGAGTAATAGCGTTAATGAACCCTCCAACAGCGGCGTACGCGGGAGGGGAACTCTCGAGTGAGCTTGAGGACAGGTTCCTTCTG
>JBDRAX010000110.1:0-5656 GCA_043823375.1 Candidatus Omnitrophota bacterium
GAGCTTTGATATCTCTGAGGCCCTCTTCCCCCTTGCCGTCCGGCACAACGCTTTTGACGTCTATAAATATTTCAGGGGATCTTATAACATGGATATCTCCGCCCGCGGCCTTAACCTTCACTTCCTGGGGAGGTATCACATACGGCCCGGCCGTATACGTATCGAGTATATACCATTGTCTTCTTCGGACAGTATCACGCCCGATTTTTTTATCTTCATCGCGACCGAAATCCTTCACCACAAACCCTCCCATATCCGAACCCCCGGAAGGGAACTCTATCCCGGCGGAAAGCGCGGAGTCAGCCTCAATAGTGTATCTGACCTTATCACCGATAGTTATAGCGGCTTTATCCACGTAGGCTTTAACTTCCGCCAAAGTTTTTCCGGCGGCGGCTTTTTCCCCGGTTAAATCACGCGCGTGTACAGCCGCCTGAGAGGCAAAAAACAAGGATAATAAAATCACAAAAACCTTTTTCACTTTATCCTTCCTTAAATATTTATTTTACTCTTCGCCCTGAGCCCCGGCGGCCGCGCCGGGCGCTCCTTTTTTGTCCGAAAATTTATCTTCATAGATCTCGACATCTTCCGTATTCAAAAGCCCCATCAGTAACGCGTGCATAAGCACCTGGCTTTTCTCCTGCCTGTATTGCGCCTCAACCAGTTTTCGTACTTCATCATAATCTTTAACCCGTTCCTCTTTTCTCTCAACGACCCTGACGACACATTCCCCTTTTCCGGAAGGCACAATATGCGCCTTATCATCTTTAAGCTCGAAAACCGCTTTACTCAAAACTTCGTCCTCTCCTATACCCGGCACCGCGCCGCCTTCGACGACCCAACCGGAGAGCACCCCGCCCGCCGCGCCTTTTGAAATATCAGGTGACTCCGCGGCGGCCGCTTCGCTTAAAACCGCTCCGCTCTTGATCCGGGCGAGTATTATTTCCGCTTTTTCCGCGGAACCGGCAAGTATATATTCACACCTTAGCGCGCTTTTTTCACTATACCTGTCCCGGTTAGCTTTATAATAATTTTCCAGGTCCGCGGGATCGGCCTGGATCTTTTTGAATACCTCATCCTCAAGGACCTTCTGGATGACAAGCTGGCGGGACAGATCGCCTATTTTCTCTGTTATCCCCGGGTCTCTGCCGTATCCCAGTTTCAGCCCTTTTTCATAAAGAAGTTCCGCTGAAATATATTCCTTCAGAAATTCCAGTTTTTCATTCCCCGAACCGGAAAACTGGTCTTTAACCCACGCGGGCAGCCTGTCAATCTCGCGGTTCAATTCCCCCATAGTGACCTCCCTGCCTCCGATCTTAGCCACGACAACACCGGGATGTTTTTTTACGGGCGCTTCATTTTTAAGCAGGGTTCGCGATTCAAGCTGGTATTCGGCGTCAAGCGGTTTGCCGAGATTTTCAAGGCACTGTACTATATAAGTCCCTATTTCACTTTTCATCGGAGTGTCAGGATACGCTGTTTCCGTTTTATAGAGATAACTAAGCGCGTCTTCATACTTTCCCGCCTTTACCATCATCTCACCTATGGAATAATAGATATTCGACCTTGTTCTGGCGTCCGGGTCGCTGCTCGCGAGATATTCTTCAAACGCCTGTTTAGCCTGTTCAGCCAGGCCTTCGGCCTTAAGCTTATTAGCGTATTCCCTCATCCTGTAAGCGTTCCACGAACTCCGGGAAGCGGCATTCGGCGATAAACGGCCCGACAAATTGATCAAAAGGCCCGTAACGGCGCATAACAGGCATATGATCACTATGGAAAAAACCGTGATCAGACGCCCTGTACTATTCTTTTTCTCCTGAAACATTTGCGTATTAACCATATCTTTCTCCCTGTTCGTTTTGACACGGATCTTCCCCTGACTCCCTCCGCCGTATCCCGGGAAATCACCGTCTTCTCTCCCTCGCCCTGAAAAACCTCATGATCGGTTCAAAATAAGACTTCCCGGTATCCACGTGAATAACGTCAACGTCTATCTGCCGGAACATCTTGTCCCTTTCCTCGGCGTCTTTGCCGGATAGAACGCTGAAGGCCTTCCTGACATCAGGCGCGGCCGTATCCACGACCATGATCTCCCCCGTCTCATTATCTTCAAGCTCTATCATCCCTATATCCGGCAGATCCCTTTCACGCTCGTCCTGGATAGTAACCGCTATGATGTCGTGCCTTTTGTTCGCTATCTGGAGCGCGCGTTCATATCCTCCCGCGATAAAATCCGATACAAGGAACGTCACGGAACGCCTTTTGCTGACAGAACTCAGAAATTCCAAAGCCGCTTCTATCCTGGTCCCGCTCCCCTCGGGCTCAAAAGAAAGGACCTCGCTTATGACGTGAAGCACATGTTTTTTCCCTTTCTTAGGCGGTATATATTTTTCGACACGGTCGGTAAAAATAATAAGGCCTACTTTGTCGTTATTTTTAATAGCTGAAAACGCCAGTACGGCGCAAAGTTCCGCCGCGAACTCATTTTTCAGTTTCATGCTGGAACCGAAATACCCCGACGCGCTCGCGTCAACGACAAGCATGACCGTAAGCTCTCTTTCCTCCACGAATTTTTTTATAAACGGCCTGCCCATCCGCGCCGTCACATTCCAGTCTATGGTACGGATCTCATCCCCCGGCTGGTATTCCCTGACCTCGTCAAACTCTATCCCCCTGCCCTTGAAGGTACTGTGATATTCACCCGCGAGAATATCGTTAACCAGGCGTGAGGTATAGATCTGAATATGACGCACTTTTTTCAAAAGTTCGCTGGCAATCATTACGGCACCACCACTGTGTCGAAAATCTTATTGACAATATCTTCAGACGTCACATCATCCGCTTCAGCTTCGTATGTCACGATAACCCTGTGCCTCAAAACGTCCAGGCCTATGGTTTTAATATCCTGCGGGGTCACATACCCGCGCCCCTGCAGAAAAGCGTAAGCTTTCGCGGCCACGGCAAGATAGATCGTGGCTCTCGGCGAAGCGCCGTATTCAATATAACCTTTGGTATCGAGCTTGTACGCTTCCGGCTCACGCGTCGCCATTACCAGGTCCACGATATACGCCTCAAGCTTATCGTCGAGATATATCTGGTCGACAGTTTCCCTCGCGCGGATTATTTCGTCAGTGCTGACTACAGGCGCCACCACGAGAGATTTTCTGACCCTGGCCATCCTGCGCAGGATCTCCTGCTCTTCTTTTTTGTTCGGATAGGTAATATTAAGCTTCAACATGAACCTGTCTACCTGCGCCTCAGGAAGAGGATATGTGCCTTCCTGTTCTATCGGGTTCTGGGTCGCCAGGACCAGAAAAGGATCAGGCAGGCTGAACGTCTCTTCCCCGATAGTCACCTGCCTCTCCTGCATTGATTCCAGAAGGGCGCTCTGCACTTTTGCCGGGGCCCTGTTAATTTCATCGGCTAATATTATATTCGCGAATACGGGGCCTTTTTTTACCGAAAAAGTAGCGTCTTTTGGATTATAGATCTGCGTTCCCACAAGGTCCGCCGGCAGGAGGTCCGGCGTAAACTGTATCCTCCGGAAATCCGCCTGGATAGCCCTCGCCAGGGTTGAAACACTTAAAGTCTTGGCCAGGCCCGGCACCCCTTCCAGAAGCACATGCCCGTCCGCGAGAAGCCCTACCAGAAGGCGCTCAACAAGATATTCCTGCCCCACGATCAGCTTATGGATCTCACTTCTTATCCTTGAAATAAAAGCGCTCTCATTCTTGACTTTTTCGTTTAATGCCTGGATCTCCTCATGTCTCATGGCTAATTCCTCCTTTAATCGACAGTTTCTATCATTTCCTCCGGGGAACGCCCGGGTATCAGCGGCTTGAAATACTTTTTCGTGTCCCGGATCAATTTTTCCTGTTCGTCTCTGGCGGGAGAGTATCCGGAAAATCTTACTTTTTCGGAAGTTTCGTTCCATTCCGAAAAGATCTTACCCAGATCTCCCGGCACCACACGGCTGAAATTCTCATCCGCGGACGAAATATTATATTTTCTCTCTATATACAGGCGCAGTGATTCGGCTGTTTTCGAATAAAAATCATTCATTTCGCCGAAAACCCTGTATTGTTCATGATCCCTCATACTGTTCAAAAATTCTTTTTCATAAAGCGCGTCATATTGTTCCGTTTTTTTATCAGCGCGGCGGCTCCGTATCCCCAGCGTCAAAAGAAAAACCGCGTATGCCGCCGCGATAAACACGCCCGCGAAAAAAACAAGAGGCAGAAAACGTTTCAGCATCATTTTCCATAAAGGTACTATTTTGATCTTAAGCGGCCCGGATCTCAAAACCTGTTTTTCTCCGGGGGATTCAGGCGTCACATATTCGATGACAACGGGAGAAATTTCACCCTCCCCGTTTTCCATGGCCTTAAAAGTATACTCTACGATCCTTTTTGAAAAAACACCTTTTTCCGTGAGCTGTGAAGATGTCTGCTGTTTAGACCCTGTCAGACTGAGAAGAGAGCACGACGGAGCTGAAATATCCGTTATCCGCGGGGCCGGCTCACCGTCCTGGCTCCATTCCATTTCAGCTGTGACAACCACTCTCTCCCCCCGCGCGGCCTCTTCCCTGTCCGCGGAAACACTGATAGAAGGTTCAGCGGAACAAGACAATGCCGCGTAGATCCACACAGGTAATAGAAGCGCGATAAATCCTATCGGGCGGCACTTCGCGGAAAAAATAAAAAGTGATTCCCGCCCCGCTCTTTTCGGGAAAAGCCCTGTCTTAACGGGCCTCGCGGTAAAAATTTCAGCATGATATCCTGATGTCATTGTCCACCTCATTGTCCTCAAGATCTCTACTTAAAGTTTACCATTTCAGTCATTAAGAGAACGTGAAGATGAGATTAAAATATTTTAATCTTTTTCCGATCACGCCTCGAAAATTTTATTTTCCTTTTCCGACAGGCTCAAAAATTTATTTCCGATCTCGAACTCTTCCCCGGAATCCGTTTTGCGTATCCAGGCTACTTTTGAGATCGCTTTTAAAGGAACTTTCTGATCAGGCACATCGATCTCAATGATAAGCCTGCAAGCCATGGGTATAAACTCTCTGGTCCTGAAACGCACCCCGCCCCTGCTTATATCGGTACTGACAGAATTAGAAGAACCGCCGCGCGCGCCGCTCGACAGCTTCCTGTATCTGACGGGGTTATAACTTTTTATCCTGACATGCTCCCGTTTTTCTTCATTATAGTCCATTTAATTACCTTCCTTCCCTGAAAAAAAAACATAATATTCTGCCATTATACGGCTTCCCTGCACCGCGCGCGTTACCCATATTTATATTCCGCGATACAATAGAAGGTATCATGCTTCGCCCGTTGGGGCACATTGCATGTGCCCCAAACCGCGTCGCTCCAATATTGCACAGCCGATTCCATCAGGTTGAATACTCCTTATTAACGCGTCCCGCGGTGTCATCCGTCTTTTGATCGCTTGTTTTTTCATGGTTTCGCCTCGTAGTCAAAGGGCACATGCAATGTGCCCCTACCTATGACCAACAGAAAAATATCAATGCCGCTCTTGCTCACATCATATGCCACGAACCGATTCACGCAAAACACCGCTTATCTTTCATCTTTGTTACTTGCCCGTAGGGGCACATTGCATGTGCCCCTTACCGCGTCGTGCCAATCTTACA
>JBDRAX010000111.1:0-6121 GCA_043823375.1 Candidatus Omnitrophota bacterium
GAACACACTCCATTCTTTCCGTATCACTGACAAAATAAGGAGACAAATACCCCTGATCAAACTGCATACCTTCAACCAGTTTGAGGCTTGTTTCAAAAGTCTTCCCTTCTTCAACGGTTATAACACCGTCTTTACCTACTTTGTCCATCGCTTCCGCGATCCTGTCACCAATAACTTTATCATTGTTCGCCGCGATCGTAGCTACCTGAGCTATCTCTTTCTTGTCTTTAATGGACTTTGAAAGGTTTTTCAATTCATCCACGACTGAATTTACCGCCGCTTCAATGCCTCTTTTAAGCTGCATCGGGTTAGCGCCGGAAGTAACGTTTTTCAGGCCTTCTCTGTAAATCGCCTCTGCCAGTACCGTCGCTGTAGTTGTTCCGTCCCCGGCGATATCACTGGTTTTGGAAGCGACTTCTTTCACCATCTCAGCGCCGAGATTCTCATACGGGCATTCCAGTTCTATTTCTTTGGCAACAGTAACACCGTCTTTTGTGATCGTCGGTGAGCCGAACTTCTTTTCAATAACAACATTACGGCCTTTTGGCCCTAACGTAACTTTCACAGCCTTCGCGAGCTTCTCCACGCCCGTCAATATTGAACGACGGCCTTCATCACTGAATTGTAATTGCTTAGCCATTTTTTTCCTCCTTAATAAATCAAAAAGTTTATCCTATTATACCTAAAATATCATCTTCCTTAAGCATGAGAAGATTCCTCTCATCCACTTTAAGCTCAGTCCCGGAATATTTGCCGAATAATATCACATCCTTTTCCTTCACCTCAAGCGCGATCACTTTCCCGTCTTCGGCTATTCTCCCCTTTCCAACCGCGATAACTTTGCCCTGCTGTGGCTTTTCTTTAGCTGTATCAGGAAGAACAATACCCCCCTTTGTTGTTTCTTCAGCTTCAAGAATCTCCACAAGAACTCTGTCTCCCAATGGTTTAACCTTCATATCCCTGCCCTCCCCTTTTTCTGTTTAAAACTCAACTATATGTTTCTCTAGTAAATAAAACCTTACCCTGTTTTTAGCACTCTCAGGTACAGAGTGCTAAGCAGAGAACATTATATCTATTCCACGAAACTTGTCAAGGGATAAACTTTAACCGCGAAATTTAATATATTTTTTATTTTTGGTTAAGCTCCCTGCGGATATTAGCACTCTTTTGCGCTGAGTGCTAATATGATCATTATAAGCAAATGGAAAAATTTGTCAATATTTTTTGTGGGCTATAATAGAGAAGGCAGGAAAACAGAGCATACCCCGCGGGAACCAATAGCATTATCATACATAGCGCCCGGCGCGTCCCCCTTGTCATAAAGTTTTATACCGCCTTCATTATGCGGGACAAAGTCGCGTATTTTGCAGCCAATTCGCGCGGATCCATCAGTTTCGCGTCAGGCAAAAGATAGAAAACCATATAGTTTTTTTCTTTTTTTATGTTTCTAATATTCAGTTTTTCCAAATCCTTCAATTTATCAATAACCAGGCCCGGCCATAAAAATTCGGCAAGCCGTATTGTTACAATTTCCATAAGCGGATAATACGCGTTCTCGGGAAAACCTTTTTCGTCAATACAGGTAAGATCCCATTTATCGGGATCTTTTATGCGCGCATTTTCAAATGTTCTGTATTCACTTTCTTTTTCTTGTGGAGAAAACACGCGAACAAATAACATATTCTATGAATTAAGCGGCTCTCACGAAATTCGCTAGCGCCTTGTGCCTTTCAATAAAGCCGCCGTCAACGTCATACGCCTCAGCTCGCGGTATCAGGCGGAATATCAACTTGCCGTCCCTCTCGGTTATCTCCTCTATATTAATTTTTTCCAATATCGCTCCCGCCTTTTCTCTACTGCCCGGATCCAGGAATTCCACAAGAGTTATCGCCACGATCTCGGCAAGCGGGTAATAATACGCTTCCCACGCGTACTGCCCCTCATCTATGAACGCGCCATGCACCGAAACACCGCCGGCGCCAAGATAAGCTTTCTCCTCATTCGTCCTCGCGAAAACAAATACCTCAGTATTCTTCTCTGCGGCGTGATCTTTCACCGCGCGCACCGTTTCCTCTGTTGTGGCCTTATCCCTTATTACAACAAGATTTTCAAACAGCTTACTGAACTTCGGCTCCTGCTTGAGTTTTTCAAGCTCTTTAAAAACCGCCAGCATATCCGCGACACTCTTATGCGCCCTGCCCGCGTTCGGGTCAAACGCTAAAACAAGTTTCTTCTGCATCATTATGGAAAGTACAGCTTCTATTAATGTACGTGAAAGCTTTTCCGGTATATCTATCTTCATGATCATTTCTTCGATTATTTTCCCACGTGTTACCGCGCCTGCCATGCCTTCTTGCGCGGTGTTTTCCCCGGATGGAACGCTCCCCCTGTATTCATTTATCACTTCCCGCCATTCATTATCCATCCAGTCGAAGGGTTCCGTATAACCGAGGCGCCGTACGATCTCTCCCTTGCTTTTTCTCGTAAGCCTGCGGCCATATCCTTCAGCGTCGGATAGATATAACCATTTATATGAAGAACCCCATTTTATCATGGCAGTTTCATCCTGCCGCGCAAAGCTTTTTTCTTCTTCATATTCAAGGATTATATGCCTATCTCCGGCTTCCTGCCCGGGCGCGGATACCCGCGGGGCTGAAACACTGTCCCGGAAAGATCTGTCCCAAACTATTTCGATTTCACCTGTAAGATCTATCAGCCCGGCATTTTGCTCAATCGCTTTTCGCACTAATTCCAAATCCTGCTTACAATAGTACGGAGTATTTTCCGGCGGCACAGTAACAATACCTCCATCATCCTTCACCCGCGTTACCGGATCAGGCATTATTTTCCCTATAGCCGCATATATCTTCGGTTCTTTTTCCGCGCATAGTGTTAAAAATTCTTCTTCGGTTACCTGGCACTTTGATCGCGATCCAAAGATATCCAGGATCAGGGATTTGTAAATATCCCGGATATACCCCTCGTTATTTTTATTTTTATTAACCAGGCTCTCGATAAGCGATGAAAATCTATGTTTATTAATAACAGCAAGTGTTTCCAGATGGCTGTAATACCCGGCGTTTTTATTTTTCAACTCTTCCAGTTGTTTTTCACGGAGCATTTCAGTTAAATTTTCAACAGGCCCAAAGAAACTATAGCTCACTAAGAAAAGGCCTATTTTTATGAGTTCGGGAGGCAACGATTTCCCTTGTGACTTGATTTCAGCATTGAAATAGTCTGATAACAAGTTCAGAATGGTCCTCGTCGCCCAACCTCTCTCCGCGATTTTAATAAGACAATACCTGTAAGCGCGCGCCGTATCAACGTTACATTTTCCGTCTCGTATCTCAGTAACCATGCGCTCAGCGGTCCTTGCCATTCCAAACCTGGAACTCAGATATCCTGTCGCTATATCCGCGATGTCGCCGTAAGGGTGTTTATCAAGTGCTTCTAATAAAATACTCTCTATTTCCTCCTCTGATATAACCGCGTTTTTTCCCACATACTTTACATATTCCATGTTACGGTTGAATGCGGCAGGAGCGTTGCGATCTATCGCCTCATGAAGAGATTTAACGGCAGATTTCAAATCTGCCATTTTTTTCTTATTAATGGCGATCACATCAAGCCACTCCCCGTCCATCCACTCAAAAGGCTCCGTATACCCCAGTCTGAGTGTTATTTCTTCTTTACTGCTCCTTGTAAGGCGGTTCCCCCACCCTTGCGTGTCGGACAAGTAGATCCAGGGATATGTCACCTCATTATTCCGTTCTCCGCCGCCTGAGGGATATTTCTCGTCATCATATAAAGCGTTTTCCTTCTGGAATTCGAGCGTAATACCACCGCGTCTTACTTTTTCCGGAAGTTCCAGTGTTTCGGGAGACATCAGTTCTTCAAGAGCCGTATACCCCATAGTCTCTTCAAAGTAATCATCACTCATAAACTGACCGTCAGTACGATTTTTCGACCAGAAGTCAGCCATACCTTTTTCTATTGTAATATTCGCCGAAGTATTGCGCCCCAACAGGCCCGATTTTGTTTCAATCGCTGTTTTTACGAGCCCCAGCAGAGTTCCATGGAAATATGTGTATTTATTCCGCGGATCTTTAGCACTAAAAAGTTTATCCGGGGTTAACATATTTTCAACGCATAGCTTTTTCAATTCCGCGTCATCTTTTATCGCCAGACGGTAACCGACGATCTTCCGGAGATCTCGCGCGTTTACGTTGTCCATCCCCTGTAGTATCTCACAAAAATATCGTTCGCCTTTTTCTCCATATAAAAAAAGCGCCATAAGACCTGAGGTCATACGCTCGCTACCCCATTCGTCCGTCAGTTCCTTCAGATCTTTGTTTCTCGTGAGCCGTGCCAGATCTTCCTTTAACTTTTCTACCGCGCCGTACTCCTCAAAGTCATTTAAAACCGTCGTTATCTCAGGCAAATCAGCGCCGCGGGGAGATCGCATAACATACTCCAGGAGAACATCAATGATCCTGTCGCGCATTATTCCCCTTCTGGCGATCTCGCCCAAAATCCATATCTTCATATGTGAATAGCAACCCAGCTTATACCCGTCCGTCATCTCACCGATAATTTTTTCCACGGTCTTTTCCCCGCCGAAACATCCCAAATACCCGATCGCGATATGTCCTATGCGATAAACCGTTTCAGATGAAGCTTCCCAAAGAACAGCTTCAATGTCTTTGTCATAGCCGGATTTTTTTCTTTTCATTTTAACAAGTGTTTCGTTAAAAAGGACTTCATCTTTTATCTCCCAGGCTTTTTTTAATGTTTCCTTTTCGAGCGAAATATCCTGTCTATACTCCGCTATCACTTCCCGCCATTCATCATCCATCCAGTCAAAAGGTTCCGTGTAACCAAGCCTTCTCGTTATTTCTTCTTTACTGCGCCTGGTAAGACGATTCCCCCATCCGTCCGCGTCAGACAAATATATCCAGGGATATGTCTCCATGTTATTCCATTCACCCTTCGCGGGAGGCGCGTCCGTATCATTATGGAATATATCCTCTGTTTCAAACTCCAATACTATACCGCTGTATTTTATTTCCTCCGGGAGTTTCTGCGTCTCTGGAGACATATATCCATTAAGTTCTTCATTGCTCCGGGTTTTCTCATAATCGTCATCATCCATAAAAAAATGGTCCATGCGCATTTCGGACCAGAATCCCGCCCTGCTCTTTTCAGGAGTAACATTCGCCGTACTTTCGCGCCCCAGAAGGCCTGCCTTTGTTTCAACAGCTGTTTTAACGAGCCCGAGTAATGTCCCGTGGTAATAGTGGTATCTATTGCCTGGATCTTTCGGCCGGAACAGATTATCAGGCGTTAACGCTTTTTCTCTGAGTAATCCATCCAGTTCTTTCTGTTCTTTGAGGCTCAAGCGATATCCTGCTACGTTCCGCAGTTCCTCCAGTTTCACTCCATAACCCGTTTTAACGATCTCACAGAACACCTCCTCCCCTTCTCTGCCGCAGAGAACAAGCGCCCTGAGCATATTTATGTCCATACCGTACGGGTCTACCAACTGGCCATAATCTTTATTTTTAATAAATTCCCTGACGTGGTTTAAAAAGGCAGGAAACGCATCATATTCGCCAAGCTCATCCAGCGTATAAACAACAAACGGCAGTCTGTTGGACGGCATGAATGGATATCGTGAGTTTTCTTTTTCTTTCGAATTTTCTATGAGGTAACGCGACAACGCGCTTACAATTTCCCTGCGTATGATATTTCTCCGCGCGATAGCTCCCAACGCGCGTATTTCCATAGCTGAGATACTTCCCGAGTTCCCTTCCGCAATAAGCTTTCCCATAAACTTTCGCGCGGTCTTTTCTCCTCCAAAACGCTTAAGATATCCGGACGCGATATTTCCCATACGGAAACTATACTGCTCGGAAACATTTAGAAGAATATCCTCAAGTTCTTCATCATATACAGCCTTTTTTCTTGTTATTTCGATCATAACTTTATTAAAGGCGGCTTCGTCCTTTGACTCAAAAGCTTTTCGCAGCTTTTCTTTTTCTACGGATATGTCAGGCGCGGGCACAGCCTGTTTTTGTTTCACACTTATTTCTTCCAACTTTAAAGATTTGTCTTTTGAAAT
>JBDRAX010000112.1:0-8975 GCA_043823375.1 Candidatus Omnitrophota bacterium
ATCTTATTGTGAATACACCAGCGGGCCGGGACAGCAAATTTGACGACAGCTATATACGAATAACGGCTATACAGCACAAAATGCCTTACGTGACATCGATCGCCGCCGCGGAAGCCAGTATCGCGGGGATCGAAGCGATGAAACAGAATATCGATATGTTACCTAAAGCGCTTCAGGATCTTTATTGATCGCGTGGGGACAAAAAACTTAACCGGGGGAGCATAATGAGCGGTATTTTCGGCGTGATTTCCAGTGAGAATTGTTTAAAACCTCTCTTGTACGGGACGGATTACCATTCGCATCTGGGCACGGAGTACGGTGGCATTGCGGTACTTGGCGATGAGTTCCAGCGGCAGATCCATGATATCCGCCAGAGCCAGTTTAAATCCAAATTCTATGAAGATTGCAACCGTATGAAGGGAAACAAGGGAATAGGCGTTATAAGCGACAGTAATGAACAGCCTATGTTCCTGATCTCGAGGTTCGGGCCGTTCTGCCTTGTAACCAGCGGGCTTATTGAAAACGCGGATGAATTATCCCGCGAACTTCTGGAACGCGGGGTCTCGTTCAGCGAACTCAGGGACGGTTCCGTTAATGTGACGGAACTTATATCCAAGCTGATCAACGAAGGTAAGGATATAGTTGACGGGATACAGAAAATGTTCCGTTCAATAAAAGGTTCCTGCTCGCTTCTTCTGCTTCACAGAGACGGTATTTATGCCGCGCGGGACCGCTGGGGGTATACGCCTCTTGCCCTGGGAAAGAGCGGTGAAACATGGGCGGTTTCTTCCGAAACAAGCGCTTTTCCCAATAACGGTTTTCAAACGGTAAGACATCTTGAACCGGGTGAAATTATTTTGCTTTCGGAGCAGGGCCCGGTAAGTAAAAAAACAGGGCTTAAATGTAAACAAATATGCTCTTTTTTGTGGATATACACGGGATTTCCGGCTTCCGACTATGACGGCATTAACACGGAAATAGTGAGAGAACGGTGCGGCAAAGCCATGGCAAAACATGACAAGGATATTAAAGCGGATTTAGTGGCGGGAATACCGGATTCAGGTATAGGGCATGCTCTCGGATATGCCATGGAATCCGGAATACCTCTCCGCCGGCCGCTTGTAAAATATACCCCCGGCTATGGCAGAAGTTATACTCCTCCCTCACAGGAAACACGTGACCTGGTCGCTACAATGAAATTGATACCAGTAAAAGAAGTAATAAATTCTAACCGCATAGTAATCTGCGAAGATTCCATTGTGCGCGGCACACAGCTTAAAAATTTCACTGTAAAAAAACTCTGGCAGTGCGGCGCGAAAGAAGTCCATGTCCGGCCCGCCTCTCCGCCGCTTTTGTTCCCATGCCCCTTCTGCCTTTCAACCCGAAGCATTAAGGAACTCGCGTCACGGAAGGCGATACACGCTATAGAAGGGCATGATCTTGAAGACATATCAGCTTACACGGATACGGGTTCCGATAAATATCAGGCAATGATCGACTGGATCAGGGATGACCTGGATGTAACTACTCTGCGGTATCAGACACTGGACGATATGATCGAGGCCATAAATCTTCCGCGGGAAAAACTCTGTACTTACTGCTGGACAGGGGAATGCCCAGGCAATAAATAGAGACGATACTACCCGCGTCCGAGTATGAAAATAATACCTGTTTTCGTGCTACATGCCCGTTTTCGGGCGCGGCTGATCGCGCCGGAAAAAAGGAGACAAAGTTTATTCCCTTACGGGAGTTTTTGAGATATACTATCAGCGGTAAAAAAAATAAACAAAAGGAATGGTAAAATGACAGTACGCAGGCTGGCTTTAATATCATTAGCTTGTTTTTCTCTCGCGGGATGCGCGTCCATGGATGTGGTCCAACCGACAGCCGAGGAAATGGCGGCCGCCGGACGGTTTAAAAAGAATGTGGCGATCCTTGATATTTCTGAAGACAGATCGGATATAAAAGGCCTTAAGGCCATTACTTTATCGAGGCTGGAAAACTATATTATGCCTTATTGCGATCTTGTCGAGAGAGACAAGGTTGACAGAGTTCTGCGGGAACGGCAGTTTGCGCCTTCACAGGGAAGAGCCCAGTTTTTACAGCTCAAAGAACTCCTCGATGTCGATTATGTCGTATTCGCAGGTGTGTACGCGTCAGTTTCAGGCCCCCGCGTGCAATGCAGTGAATACAAAACGGATGAGGGCGTTTTCAGCGGGACAGTGTGGGATGAAGTGGATGGCGTCAGTGAATTATCGGTTAAAATAGTAGACGTAAATGACGGTAGTGTCATTTATTCGGGCAGTAAACGCGGCAGCTGCAAAGAGGAGGGCGCAAAGAGCGTATTTTCGGACGAAGCTCTTTTTCGACAGGCAGTCAATACAAAATCCCTCGCTCAGCATATAACACAGTTCGTGGGTTTATTTACTGATGTGAATAGTACATATTCCACCGCTGTTTCGAGATCCCTGGACGCGTCAATACATGAGTTCCATAACGATTTTCGAAAAATTTTTTCTCAGACAGGCGAGGTGTTGCAGATAGTCTCGGAGAAAGATGTACTAATAAACCTGGGGTCCGCTTACGGTCTCCGGCCCGGGGACTCGCTGATATGGTGGAATGAATACATGACGATCGTAGACCCGAAGACAGGGATCGAAACCGTACAGAAAAACAAAAAAGAACAATTGCGCGTAAAAGAAGTCACATCAGGCCTGACATGTATCGCCACCGGAAAAAAGAAAGTAATTTCCATGATAAAGCCCGGCGACAAAGTTTATACTTACTGAGATACTGATATGAGAATATGCCCGCGCGTATTTTTTTGCGGCGTTTTTATTACGTTAAAGGAGGCCCAGAATGTGGTGGAAATGGCTTTTATTCATTATTTTAGCGGTTATGGCCGCCGGGTGCGTTATTAGTACAACCATCGACTGGATCAACGGTAAAACCGGGCCGTTCGGCCCGGAGCCTGAGAACTGGTGGGGATGCGGAGTCTTTACGATTATTATAGGGCTTGTAATGTTCTGGCTCGCTAAACAGATCTTTAAATTCTGATCTCAGGGCCACGTTCAGGCATTAACAGGGGGATAAGCGATGAAGATATTAGCGGTATCCGGAAGTTACAGAAAAGGTAAGACAATAGATACTTTAATAGATGACGCGATCGCGGGAATAAAAAAAACGGCCCCGGAGATCGAAACGGAAAAGGTCTGTTTGATCGACAAAAATATAAAATACTGCACTAATTGTATGATATGTAAAAACGATGACCCGCTAAAACCAGCGGCAAAATGCGCTATCCGGGATGATATGCAGGAACTTTACGGTAAGATCCTCGAGGCTGACGGATATATTTTCGGTACTCCGGTAAACTGCGGATCAGCTACGGCGGTCATGAAAACCTTTCTAGAACGTTCGATGTGGGTGTTCGCGAAGCCAGGAGCCAGGCCTGTCAACGGATACCCGATACCGCGTACCGAGACTAAAAAAGCGGCAGTTTTCATAATAAGTTCAGGGCTTGTGCCACCGGCATTGAGGTGGTTTTGTGACGACGCGGGTAAACTTCTGAAAGACTTGTGCGCGTGCGGCCTTAACGCGAAGATCGTGGATAATATATATGCCGGGGCGGTCGAAAAACGCGGCATTAATTATTACTCCGCGAGAGCGCGTAAAAGCGGCGAAAAACTGGCGCGGGAACTTCTCCGTATCAGGAAATGACCCAACCTGAGTAGAGCTTTATTCTTTCTTTACACAGGTATTTACCCTGCGTATCATATTGAAGGCGGAGAAATCACACAAAGCGCTTCTACTGGGGCGCCAGAGGTATTTGAAAAACTGTGCGCGAGAGAAGCGTCGAAATAAAGACTGTCGCCGCTGTTTAAACTGCAGGTTTCATTCCCGATCTTAACGATTATAAGTCCTTTCAGGACATAAATGAATTTTTCGATCCCGGGCTGAGTCTGTTCTTCATCAGTGCGCCCGCCCGGCTCTATCCTGATGATCAACGGCATGATCTTTTTGTTATGAGGTTTTGTGATAAGTAATTCATATACCACGTTGTTGGCCCTGGAGAACTGTTCGACCCTGTCTTTCAGCGGAACACTATCTATGATCTTGGCACTATCCTCCAGCTCTTTATAAAGTTCAGTGATCGAAATATCCAGCGCTTTACAGATCGCGGTATGTGAATCTATCGTGCCTGTCATTTTATCATTTTCTATGCGGCTGAGAGTCGCTAAGGCTACACCGCTTTTCACGGAAAGTTCTTCAAGCGTAATATTTTTCTGTTTGCGCACTTTTTTGATCATTGACCCGATTTTCATGTATCCCTCCGTTACTCGCGTTTTCAAAAGTGATCTATATTATTTATAATAAACAAAATTCAAGAAAAAATCAACTTTTTAGGCGCGAAATAAGCAAAAAATCTGAATAGGCGCGTAAAAAAACCTTCCATGCTGATCTTTTCGTCCGTTCCCGTAAAATTTTGAAATTGCGTAATATATTACTTATGTTACAATGTGATCCTATGAAGATAAATTCGCTTTATATCAAAGGCGCGAAAGAACACAATCTGAAAAATATAGACGTTACGATCCCCCGTTACAGCATGTGTGTTGTTACCGGGCTTTCGGGATCAGGCAAATCTTCTCTCGCGTTCGATACAATATACGCGGAGGGACAGCGCAGATATGTGGAGTCTCTGTCAAGCTATGCCCGGCAGTTTATCGAACAGCTTCAGAAACCGCACATTGACTTTATCGAAGGGCTATCACCCACTATAAGCATAGAACAACGGGCCGGAGGGCGTAACCCCAGGTCAACTGTCGGCACACAGACGGAAATTTATGACTATTTACGCGTATTATTCGCACGCGCCGGGATACAGCACTGCCCGGAATGCGGAAAAGAGATCTCAGGGCAGAGTTCCCAGCAGATAGTTGACCGGATACTGTCTCTTGATAACGGTTTAAAATTAATGATCCTTGCGCCCCTGGTAAGAGGGAGAAAAGGGGAGCACATCGAGATCATGAAAAACGCCCGGAAAGAAGGGCTTATACGCGTAAGACTGGACGGCCGAATAATCGACATCGGAGACAATATACCGGCGCTTGATAAAAAAGTAAAACATACTATAGAAGCGGTTGTAGACAGGATAGTCATAAAACCCGGTATTAGGTCCAGGATATCCGATTCCGTGGAAACAGCGCTACGGCTGGGAGATGGAACGATGATCGCCGCTCCGGCGGAAGATGAAGAAAGATCAAAGGGCGATATACTTTTCAGTGAACACAACGCGTGTATGGACTGCGGAATAAGCTTCGAAAAACCGGCTCCCAGGAATTTCTCTTTTAACAGCCCTTACGGCGCGTGCCCTTCATGCAACGGCCTCGGCAATAAGATGGAATTCGATATTGATCTCATCCTTCCGGACGTTGACCAGCCCGTTCTCAAAGCCATTGTGCCTTGGAAAAGGGGCGGTAAAGGGCTTATACTGCATTACCGCAGGCGTTTGAGGCGCCTCGCCCGCTATCACGGTTTTGATCTCGACGTGAATTTCAGCGACCTCCCGAAAAAAACAATGAATATGATCTTATTCGGTGACGGGGAATCCGGTTTTGAGGGAGTAGTCCCAAATCTTGAACGGCGGTTCAAAACTTCCGAGAGCGAATTTATACGTGAAATGATAAGCGGGTTCATGTCGTCACAGGTATGCCCCGAATGCGAAGGCCGCAGGCTCAGGAAAGAATCATTGAATGTTTTCATAAACGGTAAAAACATAGCGGATGTCTGCACCTTTTCCATTGCGGAAGCCGCTGTGTTTTTTAAAAAGCTGAAACTATCCCATGCCGCGGCGGCCATAGCGGAAGAACCGGTCAAGGAAATACGCGCGAGGCTTGATTTTATGATAAATGTCGGGCTTGATTATCTGACGCTTGACCGCAAAAGCAATACTCTCTCCGGCGGTGAGGATCAGAGGATACGTCTCGCCACGCAGATAGGCGCCGGGCTCGTGGGAGTGCTTTATGTACTGGATGAACCCAGTATAGGCCTGCATCAGAAGGATAACCGGAAACTTTTGGATACATTGCTGTCCCTGCGGGATATGGGGAATACTCTTATCATTGTCGAACATGACGAAGAGACTATAAGAAAAGCCGATCATATAATCGATCTCGGTCCGGGAGCGGGGGAACACGGGGGAGAGATCGTGGCTGAAGGCAGCCTTGAAGATATCCTTTCAAGCCCGGGATCTCTGACCGGAAAATATCTGCGGGGTGACCTGAAAATAGATGTACCCCCGAAAAGGAGAGGCATTGACGATAAAAAATGCCTGTATATCGAAGGCGCGGAGGAGCACAACCTGAAAAATATTGACGTAAAGATCCCCCTTGGGGTTTTTAATTGTGTCACGGGCGTATCCGGTTCAGGCAAGAGCACCCTTGTTGACGAAATACTGTACCGCGCTCTCGCGCAAAAACTTTACAGGGCAAAGCTCCGTCCGGGAAAACACAAAAAGCTGAAAGGCATAAACCTGATCGATAAAGTTATTGTAATAGACCAGTCGCCTATAGGGAGGACTCCACGGTCTAATCCCGCTACATACACAGGCGCTTTTGATCCCATACGCGTTTTGTTCAGTAGCCTGCCCGAATCAAGGGTTCGCGGATACAAGCCCGGAAGGTTCAGTTTTAACGTAAAGGGCGGGCGCTGTGAAGCCTGCCAGGGAGACGGAGTGAAAAAGATAGAAATGCATTTCCTGCCGGATGTATACGTAGAGTGCCAGATATGCGGCGGGAAACGGTTCAACGACCAGACTCTCGAGGTGAAATATAAAGGGTATCACATAGCCGATGTACTGGCGATGAGCGTGGAAGAAGCTCTCCGGCTGTTTGAAAATATACCGCCTATCAAAACAAAATTACAGACTCTTTATGACGTCGGCGTGGGATACATAAGGCTCGGACAGGCGGCAACTACATTGTCGGGTGGAGAGGCCCAGAGGATAAAACTCTCGGCGGAACTATCAAAAAGAGCGACAGGCAGAACGCTGTATATACTTGATGAGCCGACCACAGGGCTGCATTTCGCGGATATACATAAACTTCTGGAAGTTTTGCACGCGCTGGTAACTTCCGGGAACACGGTCCTGGTCATAGAACATAACCTGGACGTGATAAAATCCGCTGATTTCGTTATTGATCTGGGGCCCGGCGGCGGGGATACGGGCGGCCGTTTAGTAGCTTGCGGGACACCTGAAGACATCGCTTCCGTTCCCGGCTCTTACACAGGGGAATACCTCAGGGAAGTCCTGAAAAAATAATGATAAAAACCGGCTTTTTCAGTTTGCGCTACTAACATATTATTATATTCCTGTATCAGATAGATCCTGTAAAAAATCTTGAAGTGTTTATGCGATTTTGTTAGCATATAAGAATAGAAGCTACCCTATAAATCCTTTCAATCGCGACTGGCGAAAAAACAGCGACCGTGTTTTCGGATTTTTCGATTTACAGGTATTGCTGTTGTGTTAATTGTCATATTTGTATGTATTAAAGAGAGTTATAAGATAGTATGAATAAAACAGGAGCGTTAATGAAAAAAATACTAATAATAGCGTCATGCCTTTTGTTCCACAGCCTGCATGTATGCGCGGAGGAAAAACCGTTCCAAAATGATATTGATTTTGCCAGGAAAGCGATAAAGGACGGTTTTTATGATCTGGCGGAAGGGAAATTGAATTATCTTCTGGTCACGGATATCCCGCGTGAAGTTGAGATCGAAGTTCATATTCTGTTAGGAAGGATCTTTTACGAAAAATTAATGCCAATACAGGCGCTTACGGAGTTTAACCTGATACTTGACAGGTACAGGGACAGCGATTATGCTTCGGCGGCCGCATACTGGATAGCGGAAGTATATTTCCGTGAGGAAAATTTTGAACAGGCATTGTCTTACTACAATATGATCATCACGTCTTATCCCTCGAGCGAGTTCATCGCTTACGCCTATTATTCGCAGGCCTGGTGCTACTACGAAATGGGCGAATACCCTGCCGCTCTGGACGCGTTCCGCGAGGTAAGCAGGATCTTCCCGGATGATGAACTGGCCGTAAAAGCGAAATATAAGGTATCCGAGATAATGTATAAAACCGCCCTGTATCCGGAGGCAATACGTGAACTTGGATCATTCATAAAAAACTACCCGGTGAACGAACAAATTTTTGACGCGTACTATATGATAGGCGATTCCTTCTACAAACTGGAGGATTTCAATGCCGCCGTTGAAAACCTGACCCGGTCTCTGCAATGCGGAAAAGACGAGCCATGGCGGCCCGTAGCGGCCTATAAACTGGCCAGATCCTGTTTCCAGACAGGCCGGATTGAATTAAGTGAACAGTATTTTGAACAGGTTTTGGCGGAAACTGACGCCCCCGATATTACGAGCGCCGCTATTATGGGGATCGCTCTCATCCACAGTAAGAAAAATGATTTTGAAAAAACTTCCGCGGCATACAGGAAAATAATAAATGATATACCGCGGAACGAATGGACGGATGACGCGTATTACTGGCTTGGACAATGCCTCTATAAATATAATGATTTTGAAGAGGCGGCGGAAGTCTATAACAAAGCGCTCTATGAATTCCCAAACGGCCCGTTCTCGGACAAAATGCACTACAATCTGGCCTGGGCGTATATAGGCATCGGCAGGGAAGACGACGCGCTCCGCGAATTTGACCTTACCGTTGAATTGTCCGATGATGAAAATCTGGTTGTAAGTTCTTTATTCGCCATCGGCGATATTCTTCAGAACAAGGAGAAAAACAGTGAGGCTGTAGATGTTTATGACAGGGTTTTACGTGAATTCCCCAAAAGCATACTGGCGGACAGGGAACATTATGATGTCGTTAAGCTCCACAAAAATATGGCAACAAAAAACGCCGCTATACTCGCGTTTCAATCACTGATAGT
>JBDRAX010000113.1:0-4197 GCA_043823375.1 Candidatus Omnitrophota bacterium
GTCCTCGGGACAAAATCCTTACCCTCCCCGTTCTTTATCTTTATGTATTGAGTGAGGAGATACAAGGCGAACATAACCTGCCGCTTGTACTCATGGATACGTTTCACCTGAACATCGAATATGGAATCCGGGTTGATGATCATATTCGTCTGTTCCCTTACATATTCCGCAAAATTTACCTTATTCTGTCTTTTCACGGTTTTCCATTTTTCCTGGAAAGCGCTGTCAGAAGCGTATTTTTTAAGTTCCGCCAGGAAAGAAAGTTCCCTGCACCACCCGTCCCCTATCACCTCGGTTATCAGCCCCGACAACATGGGGTTTGCTTTCTTCAGCCACCTGCGCTGGGTTATACCGTTTGTTTTATTATTGAATTTTTCAGGTTCAAAATCATAAAAATCTTTAAAGAGCGTGGTCTTCAATAATTCCGTGTGCAGTTCCGATACCCCGTTCACAGAATGGCTTCCGATTATGCAGAGATGGCTCATGCGCAGTTTCTTGCCGCTCTCCTCGTCAATGAGAGACATACGCCTCAGCCTGTCCTGATCATGCGGATACCGGTTCGCCACACTCCGCAAAAACCGCATGTTTATCTCGTATATGAGTTCCAGATGCCTCGGAAGCAGCCTCTCGAAAAGGTCAACGGGCCAGGTTTCCAGAGCCTCAGGCATGATAGTATGGTTCGTATACCCGAAAGTCCTGACCGTTATCTCCCATGAAGTGTCCCAGGAAAGGCCCTCTTCGTCAAGCAGTATACGCATTAATTCGACGATAGCCACGGCAGGGTGAGTGTCATTAAGCTGTATCGCCACCTTATCGGAAAACGTCCTGAAATCCTCGTTGTGCATTTTAAAACGCCGCATTATATCCTGTATGGACGCCGAGGTAAAAAAATACTCCTGTTTCAGCCTGAGTTCAAGCCCTTTATAAACACTGTCACTCGGATAAAGAACGCGCGAAATATTCTCCGATAAAATCTTATTTTCGCACGCCCGGATATAATCCCCGTCATTGAAATATTCAAAATCGAATTCCGCGGTGCTCCGCGCGGACCAGAGCCTGAGGTTATTCACCACACCGTTCTCATACCCCGGGACAGGGGTATCATACGCCATAGCTATGATATCCCGGGTATCCACCCAGTCCACCCACAATTTCCCGTTTTTATCTTTCCGTTTCAGTGTCTTCCCGTAAAACTTGACCCTTAACGCGACCTCCGGCCGTTCAAATTCCCAGGGGTTACCCAGTTTCAGCCATTCATCAGGCGTCTCAACCTGGTTACCGTTAACTATTTTCTGATTAAAAATACCGTAATCGTATCTAATGCCGTACCCTGTAGCGGGTATCCCGAGAGTCGCCATGGAATCAAGAAAACACGCCGCCAGGCGCCCGAGGCCCCCGTTACCCAGCCCCGGATCTTTTTCCTGATCATACAGATCCTCAAGCACAAGCCCGAGCTCCGCCATAGCGTCCTGGCTCTCATAAACCAGGTCAAGATTGATTATATTGTTACCCAGGAGCCTCCCAAGAAGAAATTCCAGGGAGAGATAATATACCCTTTTGCAATTCTCATCATGGTAACGCTGTTGTGTCAATATCCACATCTGGATAAGAAGGTCCCGGATAGCCATTGCCATTGATTTAAAATTGTCATAATCCGTCGCTGTATATATATCCTTGGCGAGAGAATACCTGCGGTTATGGATAAAAGCGTCTTTAATACTCTGTATGGTAATACCTTTAGCGGAACTTTTTCTATCATCTTTCATGGGTTAAGCTCCTTTCTCAGCTTTGTGGATAATAACTATTATATGTAATACCGGCCGCCAAAGCAAGGTAAGTATAGATTTTTAAGATCACGCGGAGGGGAAACACCCGTTATAATACTCCTGCTAACCCCGGGGATGGGCCTACCCGCACAAATAAAAAAGACCGGATAATAAAACCCGGCCTTTTTATGAAATTCATGTTTTAGAAACTACGCTTTAACTGCCACGGACTTTTTTTTCTCAGACACCTTCTGTAAAAGGCTTCTGATCTCAAGAACATTCAGTTTATCAAGCTGTCCCATATCCATCTTCCCCGCGGCTGCGATTCTCCGTTTTTGCGACAAAATCCTCTGGTTCTTTTTAGCCCCGGTCTTTTTGGGACGGGATCTGTAATTTTTTCGGGGTTTCATCTCCGTATCTCCTTTTGTTCAATACATATATAACAACTAAAAAATCCGCTCCCCCCGTTTCACAGGGGCAAATTACTTCCGGTAAGGCTTATATTATACATTATTATCCTATCTTTGCAACATCTTTTATGGCTCTTCGCGGCTCTTCGCCGGAAATGGCTCACATTATATGTTATCAAAAACTTTTTTTTAGGCAAAGTGTCCCGGATATTGACATTTTTCCTCAAATAAACATGGATCTTCACATTCCAGGCGGAAATATTTCCCTATGCCTTAGTCAGCACTTCATCGCGGTAGCGGATGTAGTCGGTATATATTTTCTCAGGCAGGAACTCGACCGGTTTGAATTCGCGTATCCACCCCTGAAAAGCCTTTTCCTGCCGGAGCGTGCGTATGGCAAGTTCCATTGCCTGGTAAAATGAGAATACACCCCTCTGGTTGTCGTTCATTATTATGAGCGGCGCTTCGATGTTATACTTCAGGCTTGTTTTTGCCCATTTTATACTATTGCCCCTTATTACCGCGAAAATGCCCTTTTCCGTGATACGCGGCTCGCCCCGCAGTCTTTTGTTATCGGCCCATTTGATAACATCTTTTATCTCCTGAACAGTGTCTATATCTCCGGGGGTATCTATTCCGCCCGGCGCGGCCTGCCGGTCGATCATCACGCATGGCACGTCCGGAGCGAGTTTTTCTATCAGTTTTTTAAGAAGCTCCACTTTTGACACGCCTCCGGATATCCATTCTTTTTCCGACCTTGTGTAGAGGATTATTTTCCCGCCTCCAAGGATGTTCTTTTCTTTTATAAGTTTTGTTACAGCGTCCTCGAAATCATAAAAGACAGCGTTATTCAGGATATCGTCGGCGTATAAAATAAGGTCGCGCGGCATACAGGCAGGCTCCAATAGACAAGGTTCTCCCAGTGTGCTGAGTTTTTCCGCCTGTTCGAAGAACGTACCGCGTTTTTTACGGACAAATTCAATAAAACCGGCCGGGGGCGTTTCAGCCGCTGGAAAAAGATGTTCATATTCAGCAATATCTTTCCCGATCATCTTTTTGATCCTTTCCAGCAATACTTTTCCATCAGGGCGCGGCCGGATCATTTCCGAAATTTCTCTAGCGGCTTTAAGCGCTATCGAACTGTTTTTAACCGTCAAAACTATCCACGCGAGCTCCAGTAAAGATCCCGGCACGCCGGAAGAAAAGCGCGGGAGCAAACTTTTTTCGGGGGCATTATCAGTTTTAACCGGAGTATCCGCGGGGATTTGAATAGTTTCAATTTTTTTCTGTTCTCTCACATTAACATGTTGATCCGTTTCAGGCACTTTTTCAAGTACCGCGCGCTCTTTTTCAAGTTCAGCGAGTTTCCCGGTAAGCTCATCTATCCGCGCGGAAGACGCTTCGAAAGCAGAAGGCCCCGTAGCGCCTTCCGTTTTACAGCTTAAAACTAAGAGCATATCTTCTTCGATAGTAGATTCCAAATCTGAGCGAGGATCGTCAAGGAAGCGAGAAATCAAAATCCAGATATTGCTGGACGGATCTATCGCGATTCCTTTTGGTTTCCAACCTTCCCTCCTTGCTATCCCGGGTATTACTGTATTCAACTGCCCTCTCTTATCTAATACTAATATGTTATCGTTAGCATTACATATACTAAACTCATTAACCCTGACCCCACGATTCGTAACCCAGATATTGCCGGACGGATCTATCGCGATACCATTTGGATCCGAAAATTCCCCTTCTTCCGCGGTTATTATCCCGCCTTGACCTATTGCTGTATTCAACTGCCCCGTCTTATCTAACACTGTTACTGTATTATTTCCATAATTCGTAACCCAGATATTGCCGGACAGATCTATCGCGATCTTTCGTGGATCCGAGAATTTCCCTTCTTCCGCGGTTATTATACCGCCTTGACCTATTGCTGTATTCAAATGCCCTGTCTTATCTAACACTATTACTGTACTATTTTTCCAATTCACAACCCAGATATTGCCGGACGGATCTATCGCGATTCC
>JBDRAX010000114.1:0-13347 GCA_043823375.1 Candidatus Omnitrophota bacterium
CGGATGCTTTTTAACGGAGGTAAAGCTGAACTTGTCCTGGAAGACGAGTCCAATGTCCTTGAATGCGGTATCGATATTGTTGTAAGGCCTCCCGGGAAGAAACTGCACAATATTATGCAGCTTTCGGGAGGAGAAAAGGCCATGACGGCTATAGCCCTGATTTTCGCTATCTTTAAGGTGAACCCGAGCCCGTTCTGTATACTTGACGAAATAGACGCGCCGCTCGATGAATCAAATATCGTGCGTTTCTGCAAGGTATTGCAGGATTTTCTCAAACTGTCGCAGTTTATCGTTGTCACGCATAACAGGATGACCATACAGCTGGCGGATGTCCTTTACGGGATAACCATGCAGGAAAAAGGGGTTTCTAAAGTAGTGTCGGTAAAATTCGGCGACGATAACAAGGCCTCCGATAAGACGGAAGTCCCGGCGGCCGCCTGATGTCCCGCCCGGCGCAAAAACGATACAGGTAATACTCTATGCGTAGCCCGAAAATCCCTGAGAATGAAATTTTTCTTAAATTGAAGAAAAAAAATAAAAAACTCGGACTGGCTGAATCATGCACGGGAGGCATGGTTTCCGGCCGGATCACCAATGTTCCCGGCATTTCCGCGTATTTCAATGGTTCGGTCATAGCCTATTCTAATGAGGTTAAGGTTTCGGTTTTAGGTGTTCCTCCTGAAAAAATAAAAAAATACGGCGCTGTGAGCAGGCAGGTGGCTTCTCTTATGGCTGAAGGAGCCAGAAGGGTCCTTAAAACGGATATCGCGGCCGCTGTTACCGGTATAGCGGGGCCTTCAGGCTCGACTCCCGGAAAACCGGTCGGTGTAGCCTATATTGCCGTTTCTTCCGATAGATCCAGAAAGACTAAACGGGTTTTGTTCCGCGGGGACCGCCTGTCGATAAGATCCGGGTTTTGTGACGCTGTTCTCGGCATGATACTTGACAATCTCTGACGCAGTCGTTTCCCTTGGTCAGGTCCCGGCGGTGAAACTGACCGAAAAATATCTTTTAAAAATATGGAGAACACAAACAGGAGAGGGCAAATACGCGGTTTTATCGCGCTTGAACTTTCCGGCCAGGCCCGGGAAGAATTGTCTGTTATTGAAAGAGAACTGAAACAAACGGGAGCGGATGTAAAGTGGGTGAAGCCCGGGTCTATTCACATAACATTAAAATTCCTTGGGAATATAGATCCGGGACGTATCCCGGATATTGAAAAAATACTTAGAGAAACATTTGCCGGGATTTCTTCTTTCGATATAGTTCTGGGAAGTATCGGTGTTTTTCCCGACTGGCCCCACGCCAGGGTATTATGGGTCGGCCTGAGTCAAGGCGCGAGTGAGCTTGAAATGCTGGCTTCTTCGGTGGAATCCGTCATGGAAAAAGAAGGTTTCGCTAAAGAAGCCCGCCCGTTCAGCTCTCATATCACGATCGGACGGGTGAAAAGCCCGAAAAATAAAAATGAGTTGGAAAAACTTGCTTGTTCCATAAAAGTCACATCAGTGGCAGTCCATATCTCCCGCGTGGTTCTTTTTAAATCGGTTCTTACGCCCAGAGGGGCGGAGTATTCTCCGCTGGCTATTGTGGATTTATCCTGATGCCGTATTTTTGCAAGAATTTCAAATGGAAAAGTGTCTCTAATAATGTGGCGCGTATGGTGGATCCTCAGAAGCAGATGTGACAGTTATATTTTTCATAGGTTTCTGAAATACTAACAGTTTGAGCAGAATTTCTTTGCAAAAGAATGGGGCTATAAGTATAATGATTAAATTATAATAATAAATCGGGAGGTAGTAATGACTAAGACCGCGAAAGAAAACGCTTCAGAAAAGATCAGTGAAAAAATCGAAAAAAAAGAGGATGTTAAAGATTCCGCTAAAAAGAAAGCCCTGGATTCAGCTTTGAGCAAGATTGAGAAAGATTTCGGAGAAGGGGCGATAATGAAAATGGGAGATAATTTCAAGGTACAGGTAGCTACTATTCCTACCGGTTCTCTGGGGCTTGACATGGCACTGGGCATAAATGGTGTTCCAAGGGGAAGAATAGTCGAAATATTCGGGCCGGAGTCCAGCGGTAAGACCACTTTGACCCTGAGTATATTAGCTAACGCCCAGAAAGCCGGCGGTGACGTGGCTTTCATCGACGCGGAGCATGCGTTTGATCCGCAGTACGCGAAAAAAATAGGAATAAATCTTGATACTCTGCTGATTTCCCAGCCGGATAACGGAGAACAGGCTCTTGATATAGCGGAGACTCTGGTAAAAAGCAATGCCATTGATGTTATCGTTATAGACTCAGTTGCGGCACTGACTCCTAAAAAAGAGATCGAAGGCGATATGGGAGCATCTCATGTCGGGCTCCAGGCCAGGCTTATGAGCCAGGCGCTCAGAAAACTTACCGGGGTGATCAGTAAATCAAAGACATGCGTCATTTTTATTAATCAGATAAGGATGAAAATCGGTGTCATGTTCGGAAATCCGGAGACAACGACAGGAGGCAACGCGCTTAAATTCTACGCGTCTGTCAGGATCGATCTCAGAAAAATAGCTTCACTCAAAAAAGGTGAGACAGTTATAGGGAGCAGGGTGAAGGCAAAGGTGATCAAAAATAAAATGGCGCCGCCGTTTAAACAGGCGGAATTCGATATCATGTTTGACGAGGGGATATCCAGGTCCTCCAGTATCATTGACATCGGCGAAGAAACAGGTGTATTGAAAAAAAGCGGTACATGGATCTCTTTCGGCGACGAAAAGATCGGACAGGGTAAGGAAAATGCCAGGCTGTTCCTCAAGGAAAATCCGAAGCTTCTTGACAAGATAGAGAATGAAGTCAGAAAGATATTGCTTGTACAGGAATAGCATGAATAAAGGCTGTACGATGGATTTTATCCGCGGGAAAAAATATTGCCTGAGGCTTCTTTCTATAAGGCCGCGGACGGAGTATGAGGTTATGGCCCGTTTGCGGGGTAAGGGATATTCCGGAGAAATGTCGGACAGTATCGTAACTTCTCTCAAAAATGACGGAGTTATAAATGATCTTAACTTTTCAATTGACTGGATAGATTCCAGAATAAGGTACAGCCCGCGCGGCTTGAAAATGATCAGGATGGAACTTGAAAGAAAAGGCGTGCCGGAAATTATTCTCGAAGAAGCTCTGAAAGTAAAGTCCGGTGATATCGACGAAAAAAAAATGGCGGAGGATATGGTCAGGGAAACTTTGGAAAACAGCCGGGGGGCCTCTGACGCGAGGCTTAAAAATAGAATTTTTCAACTGTTGTTACGGAAGGGCTTTGACTCCGGGCTTGCTGAAGAAGTGATAAATGACGCTATGAAATGATACTATACGGACGCTCGACTGTGAAAAAGCCTGATGTGATTTCGAAAGGACGATATAATATGAGATCCGGAGAGATACGGGAAAGATTTTTGAACTTTTTTAAGGATAAACAGCATACTATTGTATCCAGTGATCTGCTCGTTCCTAAGAACGACCCTACACTGCTTTTTACGGGCGCGGGGATGAACCAGTTCAAAGAACAGTTTATGGGGAAGAATATTTCCTATACGAGGGCCGCTTCCTGCCAGAAGTGCTTTCGTACCGGGGATCTTGAAAATGTGGGAAAAACCCCGAGGCACCACACGTTTTTTGAAATGCTTGGTAATTTTTCCTTCGGTGATTATTTTAAAAGAGAAGCTATAGCGTGGGCGTGGGAATTTATGACGGCCGAGTTAGGGATTGATAAAAAACTTTTATGGATATCGGTTTATGAAGAGGATGAAGAGTCTTATCAGATATGGCTTAATGAAATAAAAATACCGCGGGAAAAAATAGTTAAACTGGGCCAGCATGATAATTTTTGGCCTGCTGATGCCCCGTCCAAAGGCCCGAATGGGCCGTGCGGCCCGTGTTCTGAAATATTCTACGACTGGGGGGCGGATACCGGATGCGGAAAATCTGATTGCAGTCCCGCGTGTGATTGCGGCAGGTTCGTGGAAGTGTGGAATCTTGTTTTTACTGAATTTGACAGAAAACCCGACGGTGCGATGGCATCACTGCCTAACAAAAATATTGATACGGGTATGGGGCTTGAAAGGATAACATCGGTAATGCAGGGGGGTAGAACAAATTTTGATACAGATCTTTTTGAACCGGTTTTTGCGGATATCCGAAAAGCCCTGGGAAAAACGGCAGACAGTATGCCCCGGCAGGATCTATGCCTTATCGCGGATCATATACGCGCGGCTGTTTTCGCTATAGCTGACGGGGTGTCTCCGTCGAATGAAAAACAGGGATATGTTGTCCGGAAACTTATCCGGAGGGCGTATTTGAGGAGTGACCGCCTGGGGCCGTTTCTATATAAGCTGGTTCCTGCCATCGCGCGAGTAATGGGCGGGGTGTATCCCGATGTAATGGATAAAAGGGAGCATATAGCTGCTATCGTTGAGGAGGAAGAGAAAAAGTTCAATGAAACGTTAAATACGGCGATGCCTGTATTTTTAAATATGAGCGATAACAGTAATAAGCTTTCCGGCGAGCAGGTGTTCAAACTGGTCGATACTTACGGCCTGCCGATCGACGTGATAGAAGAGGAAGCTGTTAAAAGGAATATTTCCATTGATCTGGCCGGATTTGAAGAAAATATGAGGGATAGAAAAGAACAATCGCGCAAGGGGAGCAATATTACCTCTGATTTTATATTTAAGCCGGATAAGTTTGATAACGCGCCCAGGCCCGAATATACCTCAGGGCTTCCGCTTGAAGCACGGATCGAATTTATACTTAAAAACGATGAACCCGCTGATTCCGTCGAAGCAGGCGACTGCGCGGAAATAATCACATCGCCCCAGAGTTTGGAACTGTATGCCGAAGCAGGAGGGCAGGCAGGTGATAAAGGCGTTATAGAAAACGCGGGAAACCGGATGGATTTTGTGAATACACGTGAAGTGGACGGGAGAAAAGTCCTTCAGGTTGCCGTAAAAGAAGGGTCTTTCAGAAAAGGTGATAAGGTTATAGTAGATTATGACGCGGAAGAAAAAAATGATACGGCCAGGAACCATACGGCCACGCATCTTTTGCAGTCGGCGCTGCGCAGGATACTGGGGGACCATGTAAGGCAGTCCGGGTCGTATGTGGACAGCCGGAGGTTAAGATTTGATTTTACCCATATGAAAAAACTTACTGACAGAGAAATACGCATGGTAGAAGACGAGGTGAACCGCTGGATCAGTGAGGGAGTCAATGTGTCTAAGGAAACAAAAAATATAAATGACGCTAAACAGGAAGGCGCGCTTTCGTTTTTCGGGGAAAAATACGGTGATGTAGTGCGTGTTGTGTCTGTAGGGGATTATTCGAAAGAGTTTTGCGGTGGTACCCATGTGGACAATACCGCGGAAATAGGCGTTTTTAAGATCGTTCACGAATCAGCCGTAGCGAGCGGTATAAGGCGTATTGAAGCTTTTACCGGGAAAAGGGCGGCACAGTGGATCAGGGACAAAATCGCGGATATTAAAAATGAATGCGCCGCGCTATCCGGGGGGGGAACTATAACGATCGATGGGCGCGTAGCTGAATACGCGTCGGATATACTTGGAAATGGGATCCTTATAGATGGTAAAGTCATTCACGATTTTTGGGAGATCATAATGCCCGCTTTTCTTGAAGTAAGAGACATGCTGGAAAAAACGGCAAAAGAAAAAAAGAAAAGAGAAGAGGAGGATATCTTTACGCGTGTTATGGCTCAGCTTGATAATGCCGCCGGAAATCCGGATGTTTCAGGGGAAATAAGTTTTATCCCTGTTATCTTTGACGGCCTGGACATGACAATGCTGCGTAGAGCGGCAGGATATCTTGAAAAGAAAACCAGATCCGCGGTCATACTGCTGGGAAGCAGGAATGGTGATAAAGCGTATCTTATGTGTACCGTGACAGTAGACCTTAAGGATAGCGGTATAAGCGCTGTGGATATTATCAACCAGGTATCTCAAAATATCGAGGGCGGCGGCGGAGGAAAACCGGCATTTGCCCAGGCCGGGGGGAAAAATCCCGGCGGTTTGGAAGCGGCTATGGAACAGGCAAAGGCTATCATAAAGAACAGAGCGCTTTAGCCCTGAGAATAAAAAAATAAGAAGGATGACAAATGAGAAGCGTAAAAATAGGAAGTAAAGTATTTAATGGTTTAGTCGAGCGGAGTGACCACAGGAAACTCAGGCTCCAGAAAACCGTTGCCGGCATTCTCGAAAAAGTCAGGAAAGAGGGGGATAACGCGCTGATCAGGTTTACGAATAAATTTGATAAGGTCCCGATGAAACGGAAAGAGCTCCGTGTCACGCAGGCTGAAATAAGCGGCGCGTATCAGGATATCAAACCTGAGATGGTCAATACTTTGAAAGAAATAATCAGCAATGTGAATAAGTTTTATACAAATCAGGTGCCTAAATCCTGGATCATACGGAATGAGTCGGGTGTCGAACTGGGGGAAAAATTTGTCCCGATAGAAAAGGTGGGAGTGTATGTTCCGAGCGGGACTGTGCCTTTGGTGTCCAGTGTTTATATGACGGTCTTACCTGCCAGGATGGCAGGCGTAAAAAAGATCATTATGGCCTCGCCGCCGAATAAATATAAAAGTATCGATCCCCATATTCTCGTTGTGGCGGACCTTTTGAAGGTTGACGAGATATATAAGATGGGAGGCGCGCAGGCAATAGCGGCAATGGCCTACGGGACGAAAACCGTGCCCAGGGTCGATAAAATAGTGGGGCCCGGGAATGAATATGTGACTGAAGCGAAACGGCAGGTTTTCGGCTATTGCGATATTGACATGCTGGCCGGTCCGAGTGAGGTGCTTATTATCGCCAGCAATAACGCGAATATCGAATATCTGAAGAAAGACCTGATGGCCCAGGCTGAACATCACAGGGGGCTATCCGTCCTTGTCACGCCTTCAAAAAGGGTATTTAACGCGCTGCACAAGGACCCGGAGATCAAAGGTTTTATTATCAAAGCCCAGAATCTTGATGAGGCCGCGGAAGTATCGAATAAGATAGCGCCTGAGCATCTTCAACTGATGGTAAAATCCCCGAAGCGCCTTTTAAAGAAAATAACTGATGCCGGAGCGGTTTTTCTCGGGCAGTATACGCCGGTAGCCATTGGAGATTACATCGCCGGGCCGAGCCACGTACTTCCGACGGGAGGGACCGCGAGATATTCTTCTGGGCTTAATCTGAGGAGTTTTATCAAGAGTTCTCATATTATATCGTATTCCAGGAAAGCTGTATGCGGTTCAGCCGGATGGGTAAGAGAACTTACAGCTCTGGAAAAACTCGAGAACCATTGGGAATCTGTAAGAGTGAGATGTGAGTGATGGCATGTGGCATGAAGGAAAAAGCAGTTGAAATATTATGCGGGAGGGAATATGAATAGCGCGAGCAAAAGCGCGGCAGGAAAAAGAGTTACAAATTATGAGAGAAAATCGAAAGAAACACAGATAGAGATCCCTGTCCTTGATCTGGATGGCTCCGGTAACAGTAAAATATCGACTGGTATCGGTTTCCTCGACCATATGCTTACGCTTTTTTCGTATCATGGTTTTTTTGATATTGAGTTAAAAGCGCAGGGAGATACCCATGTGGATAACCACCATCTTAACGAGGACATAGGAATAGCTCTCGGCGAGGCTTTTAAAAAAGCGCTGGGGGATTGCGGTGGGATCGTAAGAACGGGGTCAGCGGAAGTCCCGATGGACATGTGCAGCGCTAAGGTGCTTGTGGATCTTTCTAACCGGGCGGCTTTCAGGATGTCGTTTTCAGGTTTCGAAGAAGAGTCGGTAAAAGATGATGAAGGTTATTCCATGCACCTGGCTAAAGACCTGTTGGAAAGTTTCGCGAAGAAGCTGTGTATGAACCTTCATATCGAGATTTCAGGCGAGGGAGATTTTCATCATTATCTTGAAGCGGTTTTTAAGGCTCTCGGCATAGCCCTTGACAGAGCAAGCCGTATTGACCCGCGGAGGGGGGGAGAAGTGCCGTCCAGTAAAGGTATATTATAGGCACGACAGGGAGGCGTTTTCACTCACCTGAAAACAGCGGGTTAATCCACGGAGAGAAGAAAATGGTAGGGATAATAGATTATGGATCAGGGAACCTGAGGAGCGTGTTTAACGCTTTTCGTTTTGTGGGGCAGGATGTTGAGATCTGTGATACTGCTGAAAAAATATGCCGCGCGGAAAAAATAGTTCTGCCCGGTGTGGGGTCGTCACGTGACGCTATGGAGGGGTTAAGGCAGCGCGGCCTCGTAGAGCCTTTATTTGACCAGATCAGGACGGGTAAGATTTTTCTGGGGATCTGTCTGGGATTACAGCTTTTATACCAGCGGAGCAGTGAATCAGGAGGATGCGACTGCTTCGGCGAGATAAAGGGGACGGTAAAAAAGTTTTCTCCGGATGGAAAATTCAAAGTTCCTCAGATAGGATGGAATACAGTTAAATTCGTGGATCAGGGATGTCCTCTTTTCAAGGGGATAAAAGATAAAAGCTATTTTTACTTCGTTCATTCTTATTATTGCGATACCATGGAAAGCGGTGTAATAGCCGGTGAAACGGATTATGGGGTTACATATACGTCGGTATTGTGGAAGAAAAATATTTTTGCTGTTCAGTTCCACCCGGAACGGTCGCAGGATAACGGTATCCGGATCTTAAAAAATTTTTGTGAATTATGAAAGTAATACCAGCGATAGATTTAATAGCGGGGAAGACGGTACGGCTCAAACAGGGCAGATATGACTGTGAGCTGAAATACCAGATCAGCCCAATTGAAGCGGCCGAAAGGTGGGAATCAATGGGGGCTCGACTCCTGCATGTGGTTGATCTTGACGGCGCGAGGCTCGGGGTTCCCGGGAACCTTCCCACTATAAAGCAGATCGTAAGGGCCGTTAGTATACCGGTTCAGACCGGCGGAGGTTACAGGAGTGAGACGGATATAGAGACTGCGCTGGATGCCGGTGTTTCCAGAGTAATAATAGGGTCTAAAGCTTTCCAGGATCCCGGTTTTGCTGAAAAATGCATAGGTAAATATGGAAGGAATGTAATATTGAGCGCGGACGCGAAAGATCTTAAGCCTATGATCCGGGGATGGGAAGAAGGCATAGGGGGGGATTTTTTTGATTTACTGAGACAATTTGTATCTTTCGGTATGGATGAGATAATTTATACGGACATAAAAAGGGACGGGATGCTTACCGGACCCGGTATAGATAATATAAAAAAGATACTGAGTGAAGTGAAGATCAAACTTATTTCAGCGGGCGGCGTGAAAACTGTAGAACATATACGGGAGCTTAAGAGACTGGAACATATGGGGGTAACCGGCGTTATCGTGGGGCGGGCCCTTTATGAAGGCACAATAGATCTTGAGGAGGCAATAAATGCTGGCAAAGAGGATAATCCCTTGTCTTGACGTAAAAGACGGGCGCGTGGTAAAAGGGATAAATTTTGTGGATCTCAGGGACGCGGGTGACCCTGTCGAAAATGCCAGGATATATAACGACGAGGGCGCCGATGAACTTGTATTCCTGGACATAACCGCGAGCCATGAGCAGAGAAAGACCATGGTGCATGTGGTAGAACACGTGGCGGAACAGGTTTTTATGCCGTTTACCGTAGGCGGAGGGATTTCATCGAATGATGATATACGGGCTCTCCTTAATGCCGGGTGTGACAAGATATCTATGAACACTTCCGCGGTGCAGAGGCCTCAACTTATAAAAGAGTCGAGCGACAGGTTCGGGACACAATGTATTGTGGTGGCGGTTGACGCGAAACGTGTTAAAAACGGGGGATGGGAGGTCTATGTCAGAGGCGGCCGCGAATCAACCGGTATTGATGTGCTTGAGTGGACGCGGGAAGCCGAGTCTCTGGGGGCGGGGGAAATACTGCTCACGAGCATGGATCGCGACGGGACAAAAGATGGATATGACATAGAATTGACAAGGGCGGTTAGTGAAGCCGTTAATATACCTGTTATAGCTTCCGGCGGGTGCGGGAATCCAGATCATATTCTAAAGGTGCTTACTGATGGGAAGGCTGATGCCGCGCTCGCCGCGTCGGTTTTCCACTTTAAGGAATTTTCTATTTCTGATGTTAAAAAATATCTGAGCGCGAATGGAGTGCTTGTCAGAAACGACATGTAAGAGATCTGCCCGGACGGAGAGGGTCAAAGAGAAAAGAGAGGAGTAATAGTGGATATCATAGAGGAGCTTAATTTCGACAGTAAAGGGTTGATACCCGCCGTGATACAGGATGAAGCCAGCGGCAGGGTCTTGACACTGTGCTATATGAATAAAGAAGCGGTAGAAAAAACTCTGGAAGAGAAAAAGATTTATGTTTTCCGCAGGTCCAGGGGCCGTTTGATGATAAAGGGAGAGACTTCCGGTTGTATCCAGATCGTAAAAGAGGTATATCTGGATTGCGCCGCTAACTCGCTCCTTTTTAAAGTCGAACAGAAACGGGCGGCGTGCCATGAGGGATATTTCAGCTGTTATTTCAGGAAGATCGATGATAACGGGGAAAAAGTTATAGAGGAAAAAAGGGTTTTTGACCCTGATGATGTATATAAATAAGACGGCTGTCCGTATCGCTCTCGTATGAATGAAGGCAAAGCCGCAAATTGAGGAGCAGATCATATATGTATTATCCGGATAAAGATAAATTTATGGAGTTATCGGCAGAAGGGAATGTTATCCCTGTTTACCGTGAGATGCTCGCTGATTTTGATACGCCTTTATCGGCGTTTCTCCGTATCGATGAAAGCGACTTTTCTTATCTGCTCGAATCGGTGGAAGGCGGGGAACATATGGCGAGATATTCTTTTCTCGGGAGTAACCCGTCTTTTGTGATCACGAGTAAAGGCAGGGAAATAAAAATATTCCGGGATGGTAAGACGGAGAGTTTTATAGCAGGTGAGGACCCTTTTGCTGAAATAAAAAAAATAATGGGAAAATTCCGTTTTGTTAAGGTAAAGGGACTGCCCCGGTTTTCCGGCGGGCTTGTAGGGTATATGGGATATGATCTGGTGAGGTTTGTCGAAGATATCCCGGATGAAAACCCGGAAGGCTTTGATATCCCGGATATGCAGTTTGTGCTGACGGATACTATTCTTATTTTCGACCATGTTGACCACAAGATCAAGGTTATTTCAAACGCTATTATTGAAGGGGATCCCGCCGCGGCGTATAAGGCGGCATGCGATAAAGTCGACAGGATAATAAACAAACTGAAGTTCGGCATGAAGATGCCGTTAGAATCCGGCCCCTGCCCCGGGAACGGAAAAGCCGAATCCAATCTATCTCAGGAAGAGTTTTCCGCGATCGTTGAAAAGGCGAAAGAATATATCCGCCAGGGCGAGATCATTCAGATAGTTCTTTCACAAAGGCTTACAAGGCAGACAAACGCCGACGCGTTTTCAATTTACCGCGCGCTGAGGTCCATTAATCCGTCCCCCTATATGTATTATCTGAAATTCGGAGAGCACAGGATCGTGGGGTCAAGCCCGGAGATACTTGTAAGATGCGAGGATCGTTCTGTCGAAGTCCGGCCTATAGCAGGAACACGCAGGAGGGGATCAAGCGAGGATGAAGATCAGGATCTCGAAAAGGAACTTTTAACTGATCCTAAAGAACGCGCTGAACATATAATGCTTGTCGACCTGGGAAGGAATGATATCGGGAGAGTCTGTGAATATTCTTCAGTAAACGTCAGGGAGTTGATGCATATCGAGAAATATTCGCATGTTATGCATATAGTGAGCGATGTAACGGGAAAACTCAGGAAAGATAAAGATATCTATGACCTTATAAAAGCGGTCTTTCCCGCGGGTACCGTAAGCGGCGCTCCAAAAGTACGGGCTATGGAACTCATCGATGAATTGGAAAACATAAGGCGCGGGCTTTATGCGGGAGCCGTAGGGTATATAAGTTTCTCTGGTAACATAGATCTGTGTATCACGATAAGGACGATAATAATGGAAGGGCGGAAGGCTTATATCCAGGCCGGGGCGGGTATTGTGTTGGATTCCGAACCCGTAAAAGAGTATCAGGAAACATTAAGCAAGGCTATGGCTATGATCAAAGCTATAGAGTTCGCTGAGAAAGGATTGGAATGATTTTTGTAGTTGATAATTATGATTCATTTACTTATAACCTCGTGCAGTATCTGGGGGAGATGGGGCAGGAAATAGTCGTGAGCAGGAACGATAAAATTACTATCGAAGGTATCGCGTCCCTGTCCCCGGAAAAAATAATTATTTCTCCCGGCCCGGGGACACCCGCGGATGCCGGTATATCAAAAGAAGTAATATCTTTTTTCCAGGGGAAGGTGCCGATACTGGGGGTCTGCCTCGGGCATCAATGCATTGGGGAGGTCTATGGCGCTAAAATTGTTCAGGGTAGCCGCATAATGCATGGTAAGGTGAGCCCCGTATACCATAATGGAAAAGGTATTTTCAGTGGGATACCGTCACCTTTTACAGCTACGAGGTACCATTCACTTGTGATCGAACCTGACAGCCTGCGGGACCCTCTGGAAATTATCGCCTGGACTGAAGACCAGGAGATAATGGGTGTATGCCATAGATCCATGCATGTATGGGGAGTACAGTTTCATCCGGAATCTGTTTTGACATCAGAGGGAAAACGTTTGTTAAAAAATTTCATCGGGCTTTAAAAAATGCGGTAATATTTTAACGTATTTTTCAGGTGCGGGGACTCTTAAGGGCGCGGGAAGTAAGGCGGAATAATGCATATAAAAAAAGCGATCCGGAAAGTGGTATGCGGGAATAACCTTTCAGAGAATGAAATGAAGAAGGCCTTTGAGCAGATCATGACAGGGAAGGCTACGCCTGCCCAGATAGGGGCCTTTATCACGGCTTTACGAATGAAGGGCGAAACTGTGGATGAGATAGCCGCGGCCGCTAAGGTTATGAGGAGCAAGGCTTTAAAGGTCAGGGTTGTTCCCGGGAAAAAAAACGGAGACGTGCTGGTTGATACATGCGGGACAGGTGGTACCGGCATAGGGGAGTTTAATATTTCCACAACAGCCGCGTTTGTACTGGCAGGCGCCGGGGTCAGGGTCGCGAAACACGGGAATCGTTCGGCTTCGGGCCGTTCAGGCAGCGCGGATGTCCTTGAAGCGCTTGGAGCAAAGCTGGATATACCGGTAAGGGCTGTAGCGGAATGTATAGAAAAGGTCAACATCGGTTTTTTATTCGCTCCTCTCTTCCACAAAGCGATGAAATACGCGGTTATACCGAGGAAGGAAATAGGGATAAGGACTATTTTCAACATTCTGGGGCC
>JBDRAX010000115.1:0-15545 GCA_043823375.1 Candidatus Omnitrophota bacterium
GGGGTCAAACGAAACTAACACAGTTTCCCTATATTCATTTGCCAGATCGGTAAGGCCACTCGAAACTTCTTCTCTTCCTTTAACAACTTCTTTGTAAATAGAAGGCATTTGCGCATCAATGGTCGCCTTTACTTGATCATATTTTTTCTCCCATGCTTCATTATCCGCATCATACTTTCCGGTTATCGCAATAGGGGCAATTGTAATAGGCGGAGCTTTAGGAATAGCATTTAAAGCACTACTTATCTCCTGAGAAACTTTTTCTTGTCGCTCTTTATCCAAAGCATCATTCAGGCGGTTTCTCAGCTTAACTATCGTTTTTTGCTCACTATCCCACTCTTTCTGCAGATTGGGAAGTTCACTTTCCATTTGTTCCTTAGCTTTTGTAAGCTCCTGTATAATTTTTTTAGCTCTTTCAGTATTCTTATCTATCTCACTTATTAACGTATTAAACTGTGTATATATTACCTGATTTTCTCCCACATCTTCTTTCCCGCTTAAATGCCTGACATACCCTCTCCATTCACCCTGCGTGAGAGTTAAAAGGAAATGCAGCTTTTCGATCTCTGGTAGAGCTGCTCGAGCTTCAGCACTTACGCCTTGTGTCGCGATCGCATAAGCCCCGCTGGAATAAGCTTGCCCGATCGCATAATTTGCCCCTTCAAAAGAAAGTGCTAAGATAATAATTTTAACAGATTTCATGTAAAGGCCTTTAACCAGAGTAACAAAAGATAATGTATCCAGACCCAATGAAATAATCGATTTTATCATGTTATTTTTCTGAATACGTTCCAGCTTCTCTTTAATTGTCGTAAGTTCGTCTACAACATTCTCAAGCGCTTTTACTCTCTCCGGATAGGCGTTAATGAACATTTCCATTTTGAGTATGTCCGTTCCTATAGGTGCTTGTCTTCTTTCATGTTCGGCTAGCTCTGCCTTAAGATATGCTATATCCTCGCCCGCGGCAGAATATGGCGCGGCCCCGGAAACAAAAAAACATATTACCGTAAAAACAGAACATAACTTTCTAAGTTTTGTCATAATCCTGGACTCCATTTTTTATCTCACGTTATTTCCTGTTTTTTATCTGTGAACATTTTATTATATAGTATATATTGCCTCTATATATTTTCCAAGCACACCCTAAAGATCGTTGGCATTCCATAAAATACGGGAAAATATGAAAAATGGGGGAAAATGGGGACAGACACTTTTTTTCTTCATAGGCCTGCCTTTTCTCCGGGCAGACACACTAAACCCGAGTATTTTTGATAACACTTTTGTAAACCGAATAACATAGCAAAGGGGTCAGGCATCGAATTTAGAATTAATACCAATCTATTTTTTATTTCTAATTTCGAGGCCTGCCCCCTTGGTTCTTCTATGCGAGCTCATGTAATACCTCGGAAATAAAGGTCTGATACTTTATGCCCAGTTTCTTCGCCTTCAGCTTTATCTTTTCAAGATCCCGGCTATTCAGTCTTATGGTCATTGTCACATCTTTTTTTCTTGCAGCTATTGCTTTAACTATATCTTCCATGCGCTTCCCTGTTATTGGCCTATATTCGCCTTTAAGCAGGGAATCTTCTATTCTTTGTTCTTCGGCAGTCAGTTTTGTTGTCTTCATTTTCATTCACCCCTCTTACAGTTCCCAATATCCATTACCATCAGGCTGAATTATTTTGATCCCTTTATGCGGCTCAAGTACCGTAAGCGCCTTAGAATACAGGTTAGTTTTTCCCGCTGTCTATTCTTAATCGTTACCGGTTATCAGGAAGGAGTTCATCCAGCCGACTCATTTTGTAATCGTTAATACGATCCAATACATCATTGAGGTATTCTCAGGTATTTATCTTCAGTCTCCTGCAGGCCGCGCAAAAAATCATCAGCACCGCCGCCGTGTACCCGCCGTTTTCACCTCCCACAAAGAGCCAGCCAGTTCTTCCCGCCCGGATACCTTGGATCCTGAATATTCTGATCCGTGTCGTTCAAGCCGGGTCCTTATCTAAAACCTGTCCCATTTTTCGCTGTCGCCAAGAAGGACAACTGTTTTATTTCTGGCTCTCCTCGATCTGCCATCCGCCGCCGAGGGAGCGGTAAAGCTGAACATAATAGATGACCTGAGAGCCTTGCGTGCGGGCGAGTATTTTCTGAGCTTCATAATACTGCTGGTCCGCGTCTATGACCTCAAGATAGCTTGAATATCCCCCTTCATAGCGGGCCCGGGATAGATCCGTAGACTTTTTCAGCGCCGCGACCTGATTTTCCTGCTTTTCCCTTACTGTTTTTATCTTTTCGATGTTTACGAGAGAGTCCGACACTTCGCGGAACGCGCCCACTACCTTCTGTTTGTAGGACGCCATGTACTGGCGAAACTGCGCCTTGGCGGCCGCGTATCCGTATAAATTTTTCCCGCCATCGAAAAGTGGAAAGTCCGTATTGCCTCCGAGCGACCACATGTATCCCTTGGGATCAAAGACCTTCGAAAAATTGTTCCCTTCACCGCCCACAAAATTGGCCAGGTTGAGGCTCGGCATGAATTCGCCCAGGGCAACACCCACCTCGGCGTTGGCCGAACGCAGCAATTGTTCGGCCTCCATGATATCGGGACGGTTTTTCAGAAGTTCCGACGGAAGGCCTGTCCCGGGAATGCCGGGCACGAAGGATTCCTGCGACAATACCGCTGTCCTCTTAATTGCGCCCGGGTTCCTGCCGAGAAGCTCTGAAAGTTTATTCTCCTGGCCCGCTATCCGGCGTTCGATATCCGGGATATCCGCGGCTGTCTGCTGATAATCCGCTTCAGCCCGCGAAACCTCAAGTTCGGAAGCGACCCCTCCCTTAAAACGCTTGGTAAAAAGATCCAGGTTGTCTTCCCTGGTTTTGAGTGTTTTTTTCGCGATATCAAGCTCCAGGTCGAGTTCAAGGATCTTGAAATAAACCTCGGCGACATCGGCCACAAGAGATACCATGACCCCTTTGCGCGCGTTTTCCGACGCCAGGTATTCGGCTTTGGCGGAACTTACGGATTGACGGATCTTCCCCCAAAGGTCCACCTCCCAACTGGTATTAAAACCGGTCATATATGTGGAGAGGAATTTCGACAAAGGGGGATTGCTGTTTTTCGAATTACGGTCCCGTGAAATACCGGCTGTCAGATCGACCTGGGGAAAAAGCTGCGAACCGGCCGAGCCCACCATCGCGCGGGCCTCTGCCACACGTGCGGCCGCGGCTCTCAGATCATAGTTATTACCTAAAGCTTCGCGGATCAGTCCCTGCAATACGGGGTCATTGAACACTCCCCACCACGGGAGGTTAATCATATCCTCCCCATCCTGGATGGTCTTGTAGCTACGATAACTCTGCGGCATTTCCATGACCGGTTCATGATAGCGCGGGGCGATAGCGCAACCGGAACAACACGCGGCAAGCACAAGAACAATGAGCGCGGATCTCACAGGTTTTCTCCTTATCGTCGGGTCTGAAAAGACCGGTCAAGATCAAATATAAAAGAATGTTCTGACAACCACAAAAATTATATCATACATATTTTTTCAAGTCGAGAAATCTCCGGCTCCCGTTATTTTGTGACAGCGATCGATTTTCGGAAAAGCACCAGGCTATACACGAAAAATCCCAGACCTATGCCGCTTACCATAAGAAATTGAGGCCACACCGCCGAAAACCCGCCGCCGCGATAAATGATCGCCTGAGAAAAACCGACAAAATGCCGCGAAGGCAGAAAAAAGGTCAACCGCTGAAGCCATTCCGGCTGGCTCTCTATCGGAGTCGACCCTCCCGAAAGAAGCATCAGTACCAGAACCACAAGAATGTTCAAAAGCGCGAACTGGGCCATGGAACGCGAGATCGTCCCCAGAAATATGCCGAGCGCGGTGGCGAAAAAAAGATAAAGCACCACGCCGAAGAACCATAACGCGTGCGACCCTGCGAACGGCACGGAAAGCGCCATCTGGACTATCCCGAAGACCGATACGGCTACCGCGAGCAGAATAGCCAGGCCGTTGGCCCAGACCTTCGCCATGGCGATCTCAAACGCCGTAAGCGGCATCACGAGCAGGTGCTCAAGCGTCCCGTGTTCCCGCTCGCGGATCACCGCGGCGCCCGTCAGGACGATCGTCAGCAAAGATATCTGGTTGATAATAGCCACCACGCTCAGGAACCAGGAAGCTGTCCCGTTAGGATTGAAAAGCTTGCGAATGACCAGTTGGATAGGCGCGGGCTGATCCTCATCCGTACGTTTCATAAAATTCGAAATGCGTTTCGAAATCATGTTCTTGATGTAATTGGTGCCGATACCGGCCTGCTGCATGGCTGTCGCGTCGATATCGATCTGTATTTCCGGATTGCGCCCGAAACGCAGGTCTTCTTCAAACCTTGGAGGTATCACGACGACGAACATGAACAGGCCTCTGTCCATCGTTTTTTCGATCTCGTCGGCGCGGATCAGCTTTGGCACCTGAAAACGCGGGGGGTAGAAAATATTGATAAGCTCTTCGGACAGCTCGGATCTATCCTCATCCACAAAAGCGATCGACGCGTTATTGACCTCGTTCGAAGTCCCGGTCGCCTGAACATAGATGGCCAGCGTGAAGGCGTAGATCACGAAAAAAAGCATTACCTTATCGCTCACGAGGCTCCTGAGTTCCTTGAGCCCGAGCCATAATATATTCTTCAGTGTCGTCATACTATTTCTCCTGTTTCCTGAGGCCGAGCATACTGAAAAACCAGAGTACCGGTATACAGCAGGCAAGGAAAACAATATCCTGCAGCATAAGGTTCGCGCTAAGCCCTTTGGTATACGCGCCCACGCTGGAATGCATGTAATAGGTCGTAGGCCAGATCGAACCGATGATCCGGGCCTTCCCCATAAGCGTTGATACCGGCTGCAACAGGCCCGAGAACTGAACGGTCGGGGTGATCGTGAGAATAGCGGTAACAAAAACCGCCGCGACCTGGCTCGACGTGAAAGTCGAGATCATCATGCCGATACCAGTCGTCGCTGTCACATAGAACAAAGTAGTCAGCGCGAGCATCAGAAAACTGCCCTTGACCGGAACGCCAAAAACAAACCTTGCCATCGCGGCCAGAACAAAAAAATTGATCATTCCGATCGCGATGTACGGCAGCTGCTTCCCCAAAAGATATTCCATCCTTCCCGTCGGCGTCACATAGAAGTTGATCATTGAACCCAGCTCCTTTTCGCGGACAATACTGACCGCCATAAGGATAGCCGGGATCAGGACCAGTAAGAGAGCCGGAACGCTCGGCACGATAGAATAAACGCTTTCAAATGTCGGGTTATACATGTAGCGTTCCTGGAAATTAGCCGTGTTTTTCGGCGGAGGCAGCTGGAGTCCGTTCGCCGGGTCCTTCAACATTGTGTCATGGACCCCCTGGACATACTGCGAGACTGTCTCGCCCCGGAATGTCATGGCCGCGTCCACTTCAGCCAGAACCTGCGGCTGGCGGTTCCTGCGCAGATCTCTTCCGAAGTTTGGCGGTATCTCGATAACCACGGAAACTTTATCTTCCTGCAGCTTCCGCAGGGCCTCAGTAGCGGAGCGGAGCGGCTTCTCAGCGATAAAATACGGTTTTGCCCCGGCAAACTGCTCGAGGTAAGCGCGGCTTTCCGGTGACTGGTCAAAATCGAGAGCGGCATAGCGGATATTTTCGATATCGGTCGTAATGCCGAACCCGAAAACACCCATTAGAAGCGCGGAACCGATAAAAGCGAAGACCAGCCTCACCGGATCGCGCAGGATCTGCATGGCTTCATTGCGGGCATACGCTAACAGGCGGGAAAGCCGTAACTTGAAAGAAGAAACTTTCTCTGGCGGTGTTTTCACACCTTCCGGCCGGTTGTCAGCAGGCTTGGCAATCGGCGCCGCGGCCTTTTTCAACAGGTCGGGCGCGGACTCTTTGACGGCGTCTTTCATGTATCCGATAAAAGCATCTTCAAGGCCGGCCGCGCCGCGCGCTTCGATCAGTTTACGGGGAGCGTCGCAAGCCAATACTTTCCCCGCGTTCATAAGAGAGATCCTGTCGCATCTCATGCCTTCATTCATAAAATGCGTCGTAATAAAGATCGTCACCCCCTGCTTCCGGGAAAGATCGACCAATAGCTCCCAGAAGCTGTCCCTGGCGATCGGATCGACCCCCGATGTGGGTTCGTCCAGGATCAGCATTTTAGGCTCATGCAGAACGGCGACCGCCAGCGAAAGCCTCTGCCGCAATCCCATCGGCAGAGAGTCCGCCAATGAATCGAGATGCGCGCCCAGCCCGAATTTTTCGACAAGCTCATTGATCCGGGCCTCGGCTTTTTCTCGCGGAATATGATAAAGAAGAGCGTCCAGCACAAGGTTCTGGCGGACGGTCAGTTCCCCGTAAAGAGAGAACGCCTGCGTCATATAACCGAGTTTTTTACGGACATCCATGCTCCCCGCCTCGACAGACTGGCCGAACAGCGTCGCGGTCCCTTCTGTGGGAGGAAGCAGGCCCGTCAGCATTTTCATTGTCGTGGATTTACCGCAGCCGTTCGAGCCGAGAAAACCGAAGATCTCTCCGCGTTCGATCGACAGGCTGACATGGTCCACCGCGGTAAAACTGCCGAAGCGGCGAGTCAACCCCTTAGCATCGATGACGATCTCCGCTTTGCCGTCCTGGCGCGGCGGAATAACCAGATCTGTGTGCCCCTTCCGTTTTTCTTCCGGCAGAAGCCCGATAAACGCGGCCTCCAGATTTTCAGACCCTGTCCGTTCCATGAGTTCGGCCGGCGAGCCCGTAGCCAGCACGCGTCCGGCATCCATGGCCACGATCCAGTCCCATTTCTGCGCTTCCTCCATATACGCGGTGGAAATAAGCACGCTCATCCCGGGCCGGCCGCGGCGGATATCATCTATTAACGACCAGAACTGCTGTCTGGAAAGAGGATCGACCCCCGTGGTAGGCTCATCAAGGATAAGAAGGTCCGGATCATGGACCAGCGCGCCGCAAAGCCCCACTTTCTGCTTCATTCCGCCGGAAAGTTTTCCGGCCGGACGGCTGCCGAACGGGCCGAGGCCTGTGGCCTCCAGCAATCCCCTGACCCGGGATGGACGCTCCGCGGCCGAAAGCCCGAAAAGCCGAGCCATGAAATCAACATTGTCGTAAGTAGTGAGTTCCAGATAAAGATTTTTGCCTAAGCCCTGGGGCATATACGCTATCCGGGGGCATACCACATTTCGATGCCGTACATCCGCGATATCGCCACCCAGGACGTTCATCTCACCAGCCTGCAGCGTCTTGGAACCCGCGATAAGGGCCATCAGCGTAGACTTGCCGACGCCATCAGGGCCGATGACACCCACCATGATACCGCTTGGTATATCCAGAGAGATTCTATCGAGAGCCTTCACCTTGCCGTAATGGTGACTGACATCCTTTATTGAGACGACCGGCCCGGCACCGGAAGGGCTTGAGTTTTCCCGAAAAAAAGATGTTCCCATATCAGATCCCGTTTTCTACTTGGCCAGCGGTTTTTTTTCATCCCCGGTCTCCGCGAAACGATGTTCCAGCCAGTCCGGCCAGACAGCGGAGTCCTTGATTTTTACATATCCAACGCCGCGAATACCGGTCTTTATGCGGTCGATATAAGCGATTACCGCTTCTTTAGGGATCTGAATCTTGACCCGGAACATCAGCTTGTCGCGTTCACTGCGGGTCTCAACCTGCTTCGGCGTGAATTGCGCCTCAGGCGAGACGAAGCTCACATAACCGACTGCCGCGCGGTCGGGGACAAAATCAACAGTGATCCTCGAGTCAGCGCCGTTCTTGACCATCGCGGCCTGCTCGGAGGGAAGGTATATCTCCATGTAAACGTCTTCAAGATTTACAATCGTCAGCGCTTTTCCTCCGGAGGAAAGCATTTCACCCGGTTCGGCAAGACGGTAAAGCACCCTCCCAAGAACAGGCGACTTGAGCGTCGCGTCATCAATATGCGTCTGGATCGTCGCCACGTTCGCCTTAGCGACCTCAACCTCCTGCTTTGCCGTGTTCAATTTGGCGGCCATCTCGTCATACGCGGCCCTGGAAGTATCAAGTTCCGTCTTGCGGGTATCGTATTCCCTCTGCGAGAGCGCGTTCTGTTCGACAAGTTTCCTGGTGCGCTCGAACTCGATCTCGGCGTTTTCAACAAAGCTCTTCTGTTTGACCACCGCGAAGTTGATACTCGCGACGTTCTTCTCTGCCGTGGCGACTCTCATCTTTGCCTCTTCCAGCTGAGCCTCGAACGTATTGGCGTCAAGCCGCGCCAGCACCTGCCCCGGGGAGACAAGATCGCCTTCGTCAACAAGTATCTCTTTAACCCTCAGCGCGTCTTTGGCGACCGCGTCGACCAGTTTCGCCTCGATCCGTCCGTTCCCGTACGCGATACCTTCCGGGACAGCGTTCTTTCTGGCTACCCAATAGTTATAACCCGCGATCACGACAATTAAAACTACGCCCGCGATAATTATCCATCTCAGATACTTCTTCGAAATGTTTATGGGCATACCGCCCTCCCCTCAATGGTAACAGGGGCAGACCTGCGTGTCTGCCCTCTATCGCATTGTTATTGTCATTATTGTTCTCGTGTTATTGTTCTCTTGTTTATTACAACCTATGGCGAACACGCAGGTCCACCCCTTGAAGCGCGTAATGTTCAGAGATACATTCATACTAATTATACTTTATGCTGGCTTTTTTGCAATATCTGTAGGGGGAAATAGGAAAATAGGGGGAAATATGGACAGACACTTTTTTTCTTCCTGGCCTGCCGAGCATTGTGCATTTTCTTATTTCATCCATCTCCGCCGGATCATCCTTATCCGTTACATACTCTTTCCGATCAATTCCCTTAAAGTTCATTATCTCCGCTACCCGTTCGCTTTAAGCTTCTTATTGTAATACCGGGAATACCTCATACGCGCGCTTGAAAACACTGTTGCCATACTCTCGTTCTCGCGGGGTACGAGATAAAATGAACATGATCATCCATCAGGCAATACGCGCATATCGCCAGGCCATGTTTTTTGGCGTATTCATCTATCCACGATAAATATTTCAGCATGTCTTCCTCTTCACGGAAGATCTCCTGCCGATAATTACCGCGTTAATGTCACATGGTATGGATATTCCGGCACTACTATTCTGGCTGTTCTTGGCTTGGTTATATGATTATATATTTTACGAAACTAAGCGGGGTATGCAATAGGAAAATAGCGTCTGTCCTGTTATATCTCCTGAAAGCCGATTCCTTTCAAATATTCATACGTTGGATCATAAAATCTGGGGGCGCGGGTGGGGTCCTCTTCATCGCCGTATGGCACGACAATGATCATCCCTTGTCTTGCTCGCGTCAATAGGACACGATAAGCGTTTTTCAGGTATCTTTTGCGTTCTGTTTTTTTGATATTGATCCAGCGATCGCCTCGGAACGACCTGCATTCCCAACCGTTTTTTGTGTATCTGAAATCAGCGTCCCAGGTGACGCATGCCCAGTCGAGCTCCAAACCCTGCACATGAAATTCCGTGGCGACATCCTCGAGAAAATATGATGACCTTACATCTTCTTTGCCGTCAAGAAACCAGTGTATCGGGTCGACCGGCGCTCTTACGTCGACAGCGTGCGGCTTCAAGCGTTCCGCCTGTGATGAGACCACAATTCCATATCTTTCCGATCCTCTTGCTTTTTCTTTCAGCCACTTCCTGGCTTTTTTCAGGTCCCTCGTAATTACTATCGGATATTTCCCCTTTATCATGCCAAGCGTGTTTTTCACCGCCGCTGGTTCCAGGTCCAGAAGTTCTTTAACTAAACGGGAAACATGTTCCGCGCGGAATGACCGCATTGAAACCGCGAGATGAAGTTCTTCTTTATATGATACATTCCGTCGTGAGACGATCTCTTCAAGCGCTTTCCCGGCGCCGTATTCGCTGTCCGAAAGCTGAGGCGAAATATAAATATGCCAGTCCGGGAACGATCTCTGCAGCGCCTGAATCCATTCAGTTATTCCTGCCTCACCCGTATTTATTTCCTGACCGCCGCCGACAAGACAAACTACGACAGCCCAATCCGGATGGCGGTCAAGACAGGATATGAGAAATTCCGGTTCTGAAATATTAAAATCCGGGATCTTCTTCTTGCGGCGCATAAAGCTTGAAGTCTGCGCCACGTCCCATGCGCGCTGCGCTTCATCAAACATCGCGACATGTTCAATCGGTGGTTTTTTATCTACCAGGCAATCATCACGAAAATGATGGACGTTCTGGATGAACATCTTCACCTCTCCCATAACTTCGCCTTTTTTCAGCCGGCATCCACGCTCTTTCGACCGTTTCACCTTGTCCCGGACTAATGCCTCGCGCAATATCGCGACAAGCGGGCCGTTCCCGGAGAGATAAACACTATACAGGTCAGTATTCTTATTGATGTGCGTAGTCGCTATGTCCAAACCTACCAGGGTCTTACCCGCGCCCGGAACACCTGTCACAAAACAAACGGCTTTATGGGAATCCCTTTTCGCTATCTCAATGATCTGCGATATTGCAGCGGATGTCTGGTGTAGATTTATCGCTCCGGCATCACTGCGCGAGATATCCTCCACTGAGTGTCCATTATACAGCGCCATAGCAGCTTCAATAATTGTAGGCGTGGGACAGTATCGTCCTTTTTCCCAAAGCGCGCTGTCAATTTCTCCGCCATCCGCGAAACTTAAGACATCGCGTATTATTTTGCCAATAGACTCTCCGTTATTTTTGATCGGGAAGATAAGTTTGTCATTATGCGCGGTTACAGCGATATCATAAGATCCATTTTCCGCGTTCGTGGCGATAAGAATTGGAGCTATATAGACGTTATGACTTGTTTCATGGAAATTTTTTAAATCCAGAGCATAATCCCACACTTGATCTGCCGCATATGACTTAAATTCTTTTTCGCCGGTCTTAAATTCAAGCACAAAGATCACAGACCCGATCAAAAGAACAACATCAATTCTTTGGCCCATTCTCGGGATAGAATATTCAAAATAGATAGCACCTTTAAAAAAGCCAAGAGATTTCTTCAATAGCTCTATCTCTTCAAGCCAGGCGTCACGTTGAGTGGTGTCTACTGAAAATTCACTATTTATTGTTAATTTACCGACAATATCCTCTGGGGAAGATATACAGAAATTGCTTATCGTGTCGGAATAGTACGCCCTTTTAATATTTTTAATGTTTTTCATGTTTTTCGAATGTACGCTAAATTACCCTCACAAACTCTCCTATAACCATAAATTCTTCGCCTTCCGAAACAGGAATAATAATCGGTTCATAGGATATATTGACCGGGCTTAGAACTATTTCCTCATGCTCCCAGGTGCCGTCTTTGCCATATTTTTTTTTACTGGAATACTTCTTTATCGTATATTTTCCTCCTGTTTCGGGGTCCGATATTTGATTATGCTGTACCAGAACAATTTTTTCCGCCCGGCTCCCGCCTATGGGAAGCCTGAAAACGCAATAATCGCCGTCATTTATCTTCGGTTCCATAGAATGGCCAGAAGCGCGGACTACGAACATATTCCTTGCTACGCGGCCCAGGCCAGCGGCCTTTATCCACCCCTCCTGTTCTACGGGCTGGCCTTCGCCAAAATACCCGCAGGCAGCTTCCATCGAATAGACAGGTAAATACTCGGTGAACTTCAGATATTCTTCTACTTCTTTTTCTATACTGAAGCGTTTCTCGTCTTCTTTTGATATGATATCCGAAACCTTTATTCCACCGGTGAAGTCCGCATCACCTTTTATATGCTTCCTGAAGAATGCCTCTACCTCTTTGTCGCAAAAATAAACGTAGCATCCTTTCATTCCCCTTGTCATAAGCACGCGGTAAATATTCTTTACATAGGTAGCGAACTCTCCGGGGTTTCGCCTGAGGGTAGGATCACAAGTAGCGGCAATGTTTCCTCTGAGTTTGTCTTTTGTCCTGTCGTACTCAATATCAGCGCCCACTATAACCCCAATGTAATCGAATTCGAATCCCTGGACCGTATATATACATCCTATCTGTTCTACGCCTCTGGTCGTATATGCCCACTGATACCATTTCGGTATGCCTTTCGCGAGTCTGACTCCGTCCTTACCTTCCCATGGCATTGCAAAATCCCCTATTTTCACATCATCTACAAGCATGCCATCGGGCTTAGGATCGCTCCATGGCCAGCAATACCCGGCCACCAAGCGTGCTGAATTGGGCTTTTCGTCTTCCCGCGCTTTAATAAATCCATATAGCTCATGAGGAGAACCTGCTATTCTAAAATCGAACCTTTCGTCCTTTGTGAGGTCTACCGGCCTTTCGGAATAACCAAGAACGAATTCTATCCAATCAAGATAATTGTCTGACCCGGCGCATCTGAACTGAGACAAAAGCTGTACTATCTCATGTTCGGCTCCGTATTTATCGGCTATTTCCTCAATAAGTCCGCTCGCCCCTATCTCCTGATGCCTCACCCCCTGCCTGTCATCAATAAAGAACACCGCTGTCTTCGCGCATCTCACCAGTTGTTCTACCTGCGGCATGTTAGTCCGGTCTTCGGTTTTGGTATATCGAGAATTACTGGTCTTCTCTATTCTATGCGCTTCATCTACAAGCACAACGTCAAGCTCGTCCTCCCCTATATGGTTAGGCAGAAACCTGGTAAGGTTCGAGAATAACAGCCGGCTCCCCGGACCGACCATTTTTGCCAGTGCTTCTCTGAAAGGTTTGGACTTACAACCGTAGAAAACCTTCTTGTTCTTCTTTGCCAGCTCCCCAAGGATATTCAAGGCGATAACTGTCTTACCCGTCCCCGGGCCGCCTTTCACTACAACAACACTTTTTTGCCCGAGCCTTTCCGCCTTCCGGATCTTTGACAGGATCACATTTTTCGCCACAAGCTGTTCGTTCAAGAGCGAAAAAACAGCTTTGTTCTTCTCTATCATTGATGATATATTTTCCAAAAGCTTTTTTGAAGGCCGAATGGGGCTTTGCATAAAACGATTGAATATCTCCAAACCATCGCCTTTAGCTAACAGACATCTGAGTTTTTCCGCAAGTTTTTTCACATCTTCTTTTGTGTAAACAGGGAATTTCTCCATCAAAAATTGATATCTTTCAGCAAAAAGGCCCCGCCCCGGTTCTTTATTATAGTTATGACAATACGCGCAGCTGAAAAGTTCGAAATTCTCATCTATCTCGAATATCTGGACAAAATTGACAAGGTGGTTATAATATCCTTCGATCTGCTGGGACGGGTGCGGCACTTTGCGCGTCCCCCCTCCCGTATACGTCTCAACAAAGTTCTCTTCGTCGTCCAGTTCCGCGGCTTTAGTCCACTGTTTAAGTTCAAGAAGAGCAACGTAGCCTTTTTCCTGCTCACTCCTGCCAAAAAGCAAACAGTCAATTCTCCCCGTATTATAAGGCACTTCATATTCCAGGCAGATCATATTATCTTTAAGCCCGGAAAGATCTATAAGATTTTTTAAATGCTGGCAGGAATTATTCCAAGACCGGTATTCACTTGAATTAACCTGGTACCCCATTGAAGCCTTAAACGCTCCAGCCAGAATATCGGCGATATTGTTAGAAAGGACATCTTCTCTGAATTGTTCAGTATTATTTTTATAAAGGATCATGTGTTTTCCAAAAACTGGGACAGCCAGTGTTTTTCATTCTTCCGCCTGTCCTTTTTCCGAGAGATAGAAGTACCCCCCAGCATTCCCGCCAATAAAACCTTGTCGTCAGCCCCGGAAACATATTTTCCCCCAGAACCATATTCGAAGCCTCCCCGCGATTTAAAACCGCTGCGTGTATTCTCTCAGATAGTTTACTCTTTCATACCCCAGGAATCAAGTTCGGATGCAGCCCCTTATTTTAGTCATGGCAGTTATTTCTTCTTCTTTTTCTTCTCAAGTTTGCCCTGTATCTCTCTCAACTCTTTGTCATCCGCGATTGCTTCCTGCTTTGCTTCCAGAACAAGCCTGTTCTGATAAAAAATATCATATTGCTCAAGCCCAGCGTATCGGCAACCTTTTTGCTGACTTTGCCGGGATTATTGAGAATATCCCTTTCGTTAAATTTCAGAAAAGCATCCAGCTTCATCCGCCAATCACGCATAAAAATCTGGCGGTGACGTTTTGCCTGATCTTCAGCGTAGTCCAGATACATTGTAACAATGCGGTTAAGCCCGTCCATTTCAGTCTCATTGAGATAATTCTTCGCCAGAGTCACATCGGCCCTGCGCACTTTGGTACCCTTCCATGAGGTAAGCCCCATATTTGGCTTTTTAGCATCCACCCTCTCGGAAATCAGCTCTGCCGCGGTTTTACCCGAAATGGCAAAATGAAGTTTATTTTGAACGATACTAAAAAACTCAAGCGTTTCCTCGGCCTTGGGATCGTAGTCAACCGCCAGCTTATAAATATCGCGGATTTTCTGATAAAACCGTTTCTCGCTGGAACGGATATCCCTGATCCGTTCCAACACTTCGTCAAAATAGTCTGACCCGATATTCACACCCTCTTTCAAACGCTCGTCATCCATAGTGAAGCCTTTGACAAGATATTCTTTTAGTCGTTCGGTTGCCCACTTGCGAAATTGGGTTCCCCGATGGGATCGGACACGAAAGCCAACGGCTACAATCATCTCAAGATTGTAAAAATCAATACTCCGGGATACCTCACGGGCCCCTTCTTTTTGAACTATTAGGAATTTCCTAATAGTTGCCCCGGATGCCAGTTCGCCTTCGGTATAGATATTCTTGATATGCTCGTTAATGGTGGGTACAGCCACCTGAAATAGATCTGACATCATCTTTTGGGTCAGCCAAACAGTTTCGTCCTGCAAACGCACTTCCAGCCGGGTCTGTCCGTCCTCGGTCTGGTATAAAATCAATTCAGATTTGTTTGGCTCATTTTTTTTCATAAAACACCTCTTATGTTTTTACCCGGCTCTTGCCGGTTAAAAGCTGTGGAGGAAAAATAGGTATTTTTTTCTTCCTGGGCCTGCCTTTTTTCCGGGTAGACACACTAAACCCGAGTATTTTTGATAACGCTTTTGTAAAACCGGAGCCTCCCCATGGCCTGCCGAGCATTGTGCATTTTCTTATTTCATCCATCTCTTGGGGATCATCCTTATCCGTTACATACTCTTTCCAATCAATTCCCTTAAGGTTCATTATCTCCGCCATATCAGAAAGCTCCACCACGCTTTTCCCTGTCTCCCCCGCGTGAAAAGCGGCGCTTGACCATTCCCATTTCCATGCCTTCTTCACAAGGCCCGCGCGCACAGGGTTCCTTTCCACATATCTTACTGCTGAATTGATATGTTCATGTTCCAGCACGCACGAATAAAACCTCCCCTGCCACAAATGCCCGTTCGCTTTAAGCTTTTTATTGTAATACTGGGAATACCTCATATGCGCGCTTGAAAACACTTTTGCCATACTCTCGTTTTCGCGGGGTACGCAGATAAAATGAACATGATTATCCAT
>JBDRAX010000116.1:0-13000 GCA_043823375.1 Candidatus Omnitrophota bacterium
CCTTGGTATAATATACAGCAAATTAAACCGCTTTGAAAACGCGGCAGAGTCTATAAAAAAAGCTATAGAAATAGACAAAGAATACCTTGAAGCCAGGATGGTACTCGGAATAATATATGAACTCCAGGGGCAATATTTCGAGGCGGTTGATCAGTACGAGGATATTAAAAAATTCGATTCTTTGAACAGGGAAGCCAATAACCGGCTGGCACAGCTGTATTACAGGATGAACCTGAGAGAGAAGGCCATGAGCAGAACCGGATCTTGATGGAAATAGAGACTTCCTCTGTTGAGCCGTATTTGAGGATTTTTACCATATATCTGGCGGAGCAACGCTATGAGAGCGCGGAGGCGGTGCTTAAAGAGGCGCTTGGAAAAAATATTTCCGACGCGGTTCTTTACGCGGGGCTGGGGTATCTGGCCAGCCGGAAGGCTGAATACGAAAAGTCTGTGGAATATTATTCCCTGGCGGTAGAAAAAGAACCGGAGAACGATAAATACTGGTTTTATCTCGCCGCGGCCATGGATAAGGCCGGCCGGAGAAAAGAAGCCATGGATATCCTTGAGGAAATAACGGCGAAAGGGACGGAGTTCCCGGAGATATATAACTATCTCGGGTATATGTACGCGGAGGAAGGGAAAGATCTGGACAAGGCGCTTACTATGATCCGGAAGGCGCTTGAGATAGAACCGGAGAATGGAGCGTATCTTGACAGTCTCGGGTGGGCCTATTACAAAAAAGGCATGCTTGAAGAAGCGGAAGAGCAGATAAAAAAAGCTCTTGAATTTTTACCTGACGATCCGGTCGTAAGGGAACATATGGGGGATGTTTATGTGGCCAGGGGCCTTTTTGAACAAGCCCGCGACGAATGGGCAAGGGTGCTTACCATAAATCCCGGGAACCGCGGCATAAGAGAAAAACTGGAAGCGCTTAACGAATTGCTGGAGCTTAAAAACGAAGGAGTTACTAAAAAAGAGTAAAACGGAAAAGGAAACAAGGTCTTATGAAAAAAAACAGAGATATCAGGGATTTGAAACGCAAAGCGGTGGAAATAAGGCGCGATATATTAAATATGCTCGCAAAAGCGGGGAGCGGGCATACCGGAGGCTCTTTATCCATAGTTGAGATACTGGTTTCTCTTTATTACAGGAAAATGAATATAAATCTTAAAGACCCGGCGGACAGGACCAGAGATAAATTTATCTTGTCAAAAGGGCATGGGTGCCCCGCGCTTTACGCTGTGCTGGCAGACCTCGGGTTTTTCCCTAAAGAAGAATTGGGTACATTACGTAAAATAGGGTCCCGTCTTCAGGGCCATCCCCAGAGGGGCCTTCCAGGGCTTGAAATATCCAGCGGGTCTCTTGGACAGGGGCTGTCCGTAGCTGTTGGATTCGCGCTTGGCGACAGAATGGATAAAATGGACGCGAGAGTATACTGCCTTATGGGAGACGGAGAGACGAATGAAGGGCAGATATGGGAAGCCGCTATGACGGCCGCGCATTACAAACTTGATACTCTCTGCGGAATAGTAGACTATAATAAACTCCAGATCGACGGCAGGTGCTGTGAGATTATGGATCCGGGAGCTTTCTGTAAAAAATGGGAAGATTTCGGATGGCATGTGTTTGAGGTTGACGGACATGATTTTGAAGAGCTGAATAAAGCTTTTGACGAAGCCGCTCAGATAAAAGGCAGGCCGCAGATGGTTATCGCGCATACTATAAAAGGAAAAGGTGTTTCTTTTATCGAGAATAAAGTCGAATGGCACGGAATCGCGCCGAAAGCAAATGAACTGGAAAAAGCTCTGGCGGAATTAGATGCCCAGGAGAAGGCGATCAAATAAATGCTGAACCCGGAAGATCCGAGTCAGGATAGGGCCCCAGGCGGCATTAAGATTTATTAATTTTATATTAACCATCCCTTAATGTGGTATATGTTACAGTGTAGCTATGTAGCGGTATTGAAAAGGGTGGGAATTATAAACAGTACGATCTTTTAAGGGAGGGAGTTATGTTCTCAAGAAAAGTACAGATGTATGTCCGGCAATACAAAACAATGATAATTGTGAGCGTTATTGTTATTGTTTTGCTTATTCTGTCGGTTATAGGGTTAATGTCGCTTGAGTCGTTTTACCGTAAAATGACTCTTGCCACAATGCCGGTTCAGTTCATTATGGCCGGTATACACGCGGGTATCTTTGTGTTTATGTACCTTACCTTTATGCGTGGAGGTTTCGCGAAACTGGATAAAGCCCCGATAAAAGGTAAGGACGTTTCGATTACGTGGGATGATGTTATAGGTATGCGTGACGCTAAACAGGAAGCCTGGGAAGTGGTACAGCTTATAAAAGACAGGGCGCAACTTCACAAAATGGGGGGTAGCGTAGTTAAGGGGCTTCTTATGCTCGGGCCTCCGGGCTGTGGAAAGACTTACATGGCCAAAGCGATAGCGACGGAAGCTGATATGCCTTTTATCTCGATGTCAGGAAGCGAATTTGTAGAGGTATTTGTCGGTGTGGGGGCTTCGCGCGTGCGTAAGCTTTTCAAAAAAGCCAGAGACCTCGCGTTCGGGTATGGCGGATGCATTATTTTTATTGACGAAATAGATGCTATTGGAAGATCCCGTTCTTTTAGTTTTATGGGTGGACAAGAGACGAACAGTACCCTTAACCAGGTACTCGCTGAAATGGACGGACTTAAAGGCAAAGAAGATAATATTGTAGTTATCGGGGCGACAAACGCGCATGAAGGGCATCTTGATCAGGCGCTTCTAAGGCCCGGGCGTTTTGACAGAAAGATCATGGTTACCGCGCCATCGCAGGAAGACAGGGAAGAACTTTTCAGGTTTTACCTGTCAAAAGTCAGAGCCGAAGAAAATCTTGATCTGGGCAGGCTTGCCCGCCGAGCGGTAGGTAAAAGCCCGGCGGATATAGCTAATATAGTCAAAGAGTCGGCCTTGATCGCTACAAGGAACAGGAAGGAAAATATAGGCCTTAAGGAGATCAGTGAAGCGTTTGAAAGGGTTGACCTCGGTATAAAGTACCGCCTTACAGTTACTCCGCGCGAAAAAGAAATGACAGCGTATCATGAGTCGGGGCATTTGATCACAACATTCCTGAAAGCGCCGTCAAAAACAGTTTTTAAGGCGAGTATAATACCAAGAAGGGGTTCTCTCGGGGTTGTGTGGTCGCCTGAAAAGGAAGAGTTCCACTCCAAGACAAAAGAACAGCTCCTGGCGGATATAATGTTGTCTCTTGGAGGATATGTGGCTGAAAAAATAAGGTACGGGACTACCACTACAGGCGTCGGCGGCGGCGGCGGAAGCGATTTCAGCCAGGCTATGAGGCTTGCTCACGCGATGGTGTGGGGATATGGAATGGGTGACTCCGGTTATGTAGGCGATTATCTGGTTATCCCGAATGAACAGCTTTCGGAAGATATCCGGGTTGTTCTTAACAAGGACACTAACACTATAATGAAGCGGTGCCTGATCGAAGTTGAAAAAACTCTGAACGCGAACAGAGAGATACTCGACAGGTTCGCGAAGGAGCTTCTTCAGAAAGAAGAGCTTGAATATGACGAGATCCTGTCGATATTCAAGGAGTATGGTTTTGAAGAAAAGCCGTATGACCCGGACGCGGATATTCAGGATAAGATGTGGGACAGGAATGTAGGATAAAAATGCTTAGCGGGAAAACGATGAGCAAAACCGGTATGTTAGCGGGGATCTTGCTGGCAGGGATACTTTTTTCTCTGCCGGCATGTGTGCCCACATATCCCAAGGAACAACTCCCCGATGCGGTAAAATCCGTATGTAAAATTGAGTATGATATGACCGTGGATGTAACTGTCAGAGGTACTACCATGGCTATATATTATCCCATGGAAGGCCTTTTGGATGTGGGGATGGGGATCAGCGAAGGGGCGTGGGATAAGATCAGTAATCTTATTCTTATAGCTTCCAGGGTGGTTTTGAGTACTGACGCTGACATTAACTTTTATTGTGTAATAACACAGGACGCGCGCCTGCCGGAACTCCAGGTAGTTATTATTAAATACGTGGAAGACGTTAAACGGGGATTGTACCGGGATATCTCAAGAGATGAATCTTTTAAAAGGACGTTATTCAGTATTAATCTTACGCCTCAGGCAAAAAAAGAGCGTTCGATCGAAAAAGTTTTTAACAAGCTCGGAGTAAAAGATGAGACCCGGCAGAAAGTGCTGGATGAGTTTTTCAGGAGCCCTCCGACGCGGCTCAGTGATATAGGGTATTGGAGAGAAAAATTCTACATTAAGGATATAACTCTGGCGGAGTTCCTCGCCTCGCAGATAGCGAACAGGATAAAAGTGGATTTCAGGGGGGATAAAAAACTTGAAAATTTATTTCAGTTCAAGTCTTCGGAAGGTTTTTTCGTGACTACCCGGAAAGATAGGTATTTTCTGATCAAATTTAAGATCGAGGACCAGGCCGTAAGCGATCCGATAACGAATATGAAAGTGAAGAAGGTCCAGGAAATACTGGAAATAGCGAATGAAGTCTTGTACGGGTATAAGTTCCGGGATTTTGATTATTTAGTGCTTGAGGATCAGATGGAAAATGTGGAACTCAGAATAAAGGCCGCGGATGTTTATGATTTTAACAAAAAGCGGCTTGCTGTGGACAAAATAGTGGAAGGCCCGCCGGGATATTTTCAGGAAACCGCGGCTATGTAAAATTGGTGAGTGAGCAGGGTAAAAACAGCACCTGTTTTTCGGCGGGTGTATAACTTTGAAGGCGTGAAAACGAGAGGGAGCTGATTCATGGGCGCGGAAAAAGTCAGGAAAGAATCGACCAGGGATGGTTTTGGAAAAGCGTTACTCGAGCTGGGAGAGACCAATAAGAACGTAGTTGTTTTGTCGGCGGATCTTACGGAATCATGCAGGGCGCACTGGTTTAAAGAAAGGTATCCCGAGAGGTTTATAAGCCATGGCGTAGCGGAGCAGGATATGATAAGTGCCGCGGCTGGACTGGCGCTTTCAGGAAAAATACCGTTCGCCTGTACTTTCGGCGCTTTTGCCAGCGGGCGCGCGTGGGACCAGATAAGAGTTTCTGTGGCATATATGAATTTAAACGTAAACATCGCGGGCAGCCACGGCGGGATATCCGTAGGAGGGGACGGAGCTACTCATCAGGCGCTGGAAGAAATAGCTTTGATGCGGATAATACCGCATATGACAGTAGTTGTGCCCGCGGATTCCGCGGAAGCGGCTATGGCGACTAAACAGGCGGTAAATATACCTGGCCCGGTTTATTTAAGGCTGGGCAGGGAAAATGTGCCGATTTTGGAAAATAAGCCGGAATTTATAATAGGCAAGGCCAGTGTCCTGGCCGAAGGCGCGGATCTTACCATTATCGCTTGCGGGCACATGGTTTATAAAGCTCTTGAAGCCGCGTACAGGTTAAAAACAAAGAATATACAGGCCAGGGTTATAAATCTGCATACGCCTAAACCAATAGATAAGGAAACCATAGCCAGGGCGGCGCGTGAAACCGGGGCCATATTGACAGTCGAAGAACATACTATTTACGGTGGTATGGGAAGCGCTGTAGCTGAAGTTGTTGTTGAGTCCGCGCCTGTTCCAATGAAAATGATGGGAATAGAAGGAGTGTTCGGGGTAAGCGGAGAACCTTTTGAACTGTATGAACATTTTGGCCTGACTGAAGATGATATTGTTCGTGAGGCGGAAACGCTTCTTTCCAGGAAAAAATAAAGCTGAACAGGTAAACAATAACAGAGAAGACGGTTAATACACCGGGGATTAAGATGATGTTATGAAACTACGAGCGCCTGCCAAGATTAATCTTTTTCTCAAGGTTATCCGCGAAATGGAAGATGGGTACCACCAGATAGATACCCTTTTTGAGAGGGTTTCCCTATTTGATTACATCTATATAGATACCAGCGCAAACGCCCGCAAGATCCTGTGCGACAGCCCGGATGTTCCGACAGGGGAAGACAGCCTTATAGGAAGGACTGTCCGCGCGTTCGAGGAGAGCATAAATCGAAAACTGACATTTGAAATAAAAATAGAGAAGAATATCCCTGTAGGCGCCGGTCTCGGGGGCGGCTCGAGTGATGCCGCGGCTGTGTTAACAGGCCTTAGCGGCATAATGGGTGATATCCTTTCCGAGGAGGAACTTTTTCGTATCGGCGGAGGGCTTGGGGCGGATATACCGTTTTTTCTCAGCGGGGCAAGTTTCGGATACGGTAGCGGGCGGGGCGATATAATAGAAAAACTGGAAAAGAAGTATGATTTGTGGCATGTATTGGTAAATCCGCCTTTTCAAATTTCTACAAAAGACGTATATAGTAAGGTTTCCCCTTTTACCTTGACAAACAATATTGCGATTGATAAAATGTTCACCGTTTTTTCAGATACGGGGAAAAGGGAAAATATAGCGGGAAATCTGTATAATGATCTAGAGGCAATAGTATTACAGGATTTTCCGGTTTTGAAGCAGGTGTTTTCCGAGATCCGGGAAGCAGGGGCGGAAGGTGTTCTTTTGTCCGGTAGCGGGCCTACTGTTTTTGGTGTTTTTCGAAGCCGTTCGGAGGCGGAAAGCGCGGAGAAAAAGCTGGTCCGGGCCTTTCCTGAGGAACAGGGATGGAGGGTTTTTACGGTAAATACATGTTAAGGGGCTTAAGGCGTCAAATTTATAGATCGACAGGAAAAAAGAAAAAACCGGAGAGTTCCTTCCGGAAAAATGCATAATAAGAAAGGAGTACTAAATGAAAATTACGGAAGTCAGGATTTTCCCAACCGAGAGCAAAGACGGAAAGCTTAAAGCTTTTGCTACGATGACGTTTGATGACTGGTTTGTCGTCAGGAACGTTAAAGTGATACAGGGGAATAACGGCCTTTTTGTCGCTATGCCTTCAAGGAAAGCGATGGATCCATGCCCGAAATGCAATTTCAAAAATGTAAGGGGCAGTAAATACTGTAACCAGTGCGGATCTGATATGGGGCCGAGGCAGGAAGCCAACGACTCCAGAAAAGGCGGCAACCATATGGATATAGCGCATCCTATAACGCAGGATTGCAGGGTTTATATCCAGGATATGATCCTTGAAGCGCATAATAAAGAAAAAATGAGGCAGGAAAAAGAAGGAAAGTCGTACAGGCCAAGAAACCAGGACGATCTTGATACGGCGGCCAGTCAGCTCGCGGGTACTTCCGAAGCGGAGAGAGTTACTACCGGAGGAGAAGAAGACCCCAGTATGGAAGGCGCCAGAGATATAGAATTATAAACCGTAAGGATTCAGTATCCGGACCTGTGCGATGTACTTACATATTGGTGGCGGGTAGTGTAATGGTAGCACCGCAGCTTTTGGAGCTGCTTGTCAAGGTTCGAATCCTTGCCCGCCAGCCAGTTTCCGGTCAAAGAGAAACGAAGCGCGGCGGCGGGCAGGAAAAGAAGGGCCGGGTAAAAAGATGGAAAAAATAACAGCGGTGATCCTGGCGGCCGGACTGGGAACAAGGATGAAAAGCAGTATTCCCAAAGTGCTTCATCCTTTTCGTTCCGGTACAATACTGGGCAGTGTCATCTGTAACCTGAAAAGTGCAGGGATATCCGATATTGCCGCTGTTGTCGGGTATAAAGCGGAAGAGATAGAAAGTTCTTTCAAAAACGAAAATATAAAATTTGTGCGACAGAAGGAATTACTTGGCAGCGGCGATGCCCTGGCGTGCGCTGTGCGGGAAATGGATGATGAAGAGGGCATGTTGCTCGTAACATGCGGGGATACGCCGCTTATTACGGATGAGACGTACGGGAAAATGGTTGAAGGATATCGCTCCGGAAGTGTTTCATGCGTTCTTCTGACGTGCGTTCTGCCGGAGCCTGGAGTATACGGCAGAATAAAGAGGGATGAGAAGGGGAATATCCTTAAGATAGTCGAGGAGAAAGACGCTTCGGAGGACGAAAAGAAAATTACGGAAATAAACGCAGGTACGTATTGTTTCAGGAAGAGTGACGTTAAAAAGTTTATTAGTGACATTAAACTTAATGAAAAGAAAAAAGAGTTCTACCTCACGGATATAATAGATATTTTGAGGTGTAACGGAAAAAAAATAATATCCTGCGGGTGCGGCAGGGAAGAGGCGATAGGGATTAATTCCAGGAGAGATCTGGCTATGGCAAATAAGATTTCCAACAGGAAAAAACTGGATGAGCTTATGGATTGCGGAGTTACTATCGTGGATCCTGATAACACATATATAGACGACACGGTGGAGATCGGAAGCGATACGGTCATTTTTCCCAATACCGTTATAGAAAAAGATGTGAAGATAGCCTCAGGATGCAGTATCGGGCCTTTTGCCCGGCTCAGGCCCGGGACAAGGCTCGCGGATAAGGTTGAGGTCGGTAATTTCGTGGAGTTATGCCGCACGGAAATACAGTCCGGCGCAAAAGTAAAACATCATACATATCTTGGGGACACGGTAGTAGGCAAAGATGTGAATATAGGAGCTGGGACCATTACGGCGAATTATGACGGAAAAAATAAGCATCGTACGGAGATAGGAGATAACGCTTTTATCGGTGTGGGCGCGGTTTTAATAGCTCCGGTAAAGATAGGGAAAAATGCCAGAGTCGGCGCGGGCAGTGTAGTTACGAAGAATAAAGACGTTCCCGCGGGGGAGACAGTCGTGGGTGTGCCGGCGAAGCGTTTCAGGGGAAGTATATAAAAATACCGCTTCGCGGTAGTATAATTCAGAAAAGAAAGGAAAATGAATGAACAGGATGACCATCTTTACCGGCAACGCGAATCCGCCTTTGGCGAAAAAAATATGTGACAGTCTGGGCGTAGCTTTAGGCAGTTGTGATGTAACTCGTTTCAGTGATGGTGAAACACGCGTAAAGATAGGGCAGAACGTCAGGGGAAAAGATGTTTTTGTGGTTCAACCGACCTGTTGTCCGGCCAACGATAACCTTATGGAACTTCTGATCATGATCGACGCGCTTAAACGGTCCTCCGCCAAAAGGATAACCGCGGTACTTCCCTATTTCGGGTACGCGAGGCAGGATAGAAAAGACCAGCCCAGGGTTCCGATAACGGCTAAACTGGTCGCTAATCTTCTTTCGCTTTCGGGCGCCGGGAGAGTGCTCACCATAGATCTGCACGCTGGGCAGATACAGGGGTTTTTCGATATCCCGCTTGATCATCTTTTCGCGGTAAAGATCTTTGAAGAATATTTTGTAGAAAAGAAACTTGAAAATATTGTTATAGTGTCTCCCGACGTGGGGGGGATAAAAATGGCACGGGCGTATGCCAAGAGGTTTGAAGCGGGCCTCGCGATCGTCGATAAACGGCGTATCAGTGATGTGCAAGCTGAGGCGATGCATATTATGGGCGATGTGAAAGGGAAAAACGTCATTATTGTGGATGATATGGTAGCTACAGCGGGGAGCCTGACAGAAGCATGCGCGGCACTCAAAAAACAGGGGGCAAAGGATATTTACGCGGCCATTACTCATCCTGTTTTGTCCGGGCCGGCGCTGGAACGCTTGGATGGGGCGGAGATAAAAGAACTGGTGCTAACCGATACTATTCCTCTCGGAAAGGAAAAAAAGAGGGATTATATAGTTCAGTTATCAGTAGCGTCTCTTCTGGGTGAGGCTATCAGGCGCATACATAATGAGGAAACAGTAAGCGCTTTGTTTGAATAAGGTATTCGTCCACGTTCAGTCCCGAAATGTTTTAGTATGCGGAGGGCTTTTTATAATAGATATCCAGCTTGAAGGAAACATAAAATAGAAAGACAAAAAGGAGCGGTAAAATGGAAAATATAAGATTAAAAGCGGAAAGCAGAGAAGACCTTGGCAAGGGCGGAAGCCGGCACATAAGGAGAGCGGGATTGGTTCCCGGAGTGATATATAAAGGCGGGAAGATCGGGCTCAACATCCAGGTGGATGGCAAGGAGTTATGGAGAGCTCTTCATACCGAAGCCGGTGAAAACGCGATAATTACGATGGATATTTCCGGAAAGACAAAAAACGATGAAAAGACAGTAATCCTCCAGGAAATACAGACCGATCCTCTTAATGACAAATTTCTTCATGTGGATTTCCATGAGATCTCTTTAAAAGAAAAAATAAAGGTTAAAGTTCCTGTAGCTCTTAAGGGAGAAGCCGTGGGTGTTACGGATGAGCATGGTGTACTCACGCAGAACATGTGGGAACTTGAGGTGGAATGTCTGCCTACAGCTATTCCAGAACATGTATATATACACGTGGATAATCTGCATATTAACGATGTGATCCATGTTAAGGATGTTGAGCTTCCGGAAGGTGTAGTTGTTCTCGAAGAACCTGATCAGACTGTGGTCAGTGTGAATACTCCGAGAGCTGAAGTATCTGAGGAAGAAGAGCCGGCTGGTGAAGGCGCTGAAGAGCCGGAACTTATTAAGAAAGGCAAGAAAGAAGAAGAGGAAGCAACCGAAGAATAGTGGACTGGTACAATAGGATCATTCGCTTTATATGCCCTGGTTATGAGAGGGCTTCCGGGCGCGGGATATATCCGGGCGGTAAAACTATGAAAATCATCGCAGGTTTGGGCAATCCGGGGTTGAAATATCGAAATACAAGGCATAATGCCGGTTTTATGGCGCTTGAAGTACTGGCGGGAAAACACGGGATCAAAATAAAGAAAAAAGGTTTTAGCGGTGTATACGGAATAGGGAATATAAATGGATTTGAAACCCTGCTTTTTGAACCAATGACATATATGAACCTGTCGGGCGACGCGGTTAAAGCGGTATGTTCTTTTAAGCTTAAAGATAAAAAAGACCTGCTTGTGATCGCGGACGATTTTAACCTTTTGCTGGGAAAACTGCGGCTCAGAAAAAACGGATCGGCCGGGGGGCATAACGGCCTGAAGTCCATAGCGGAAAAAATAGGCGCGGATTTTTCCAGATTAAGAATAGGCGTGGGAGCGGGAGACGCGGAAGGGGATATGACAGATTATGTTCTGGGCGCTTTTCCCCGAACCGATAAGGCCGTTTTAAATGAGACGCTCGAGAAAGCGGCAGAATGCGTAGAGGTATGGATCCGTGAGGGAGCCGGAGCGGCAATGAATATCTACAATGAGAAGAATAAGGGCTGACGCTGGATGATAGAATAAAAAGGAAGAGCGCTTTGGCGGGCTTGTCCAGTCGCATGTGAAATAATATATAAATCTCTTGATTATAGTAGTAATATATGTTACTATCATTAAACTAAAAACTAACAACAATTAAAACGTGGTGGTAATTAATGGAAAAAACAAGATCATATGTAGCGCTTTTTATAGTGGCTCCGGAAAAAGAGAGCACAATTGATGAAGTGAAAAATGTGTTAAATTCCGTTATTACGGAAAATGCCGGAAAAATCCAGAAAGAGAACATGATCGGTAAGAAAACCCTTGCGTATCCAATACAAAAAAAGACACAGGGTTTTTATTATGAGGTTCTTTTTGACGCGAATCCGGAATCTGTCGTGGAAATGAGCAGGCAGTTCAGGATTAATACATCTTTACTTCGCACTCTCATTGATAAAAACACTTAATATTGATGTTTTTGTACCCGGGGCGGAATTTTAGGGTTTTTCCTGTAATAAAACAGTTCTATGTCATCTGCGAGCAGGAGCAGTGAAAGGAAGAGACAATGGCAGCCAGCCTGAATAAAGTTTTTTTAATGGGGAATCTGACGAGGGATCCGGAATTAAGATATGTGCCCAGCGGGACAGCCGTAGCTAATTTTACTATTGCTGTTAACCGGCCATATAAAGACAGTACCGGAGAAAAAAAAGAAGACGTTTCTTTTATCCGGGTTGTTGTTTGGGGAAAGATGGCGGAGATATGCGGGGAATATCTTACTAAAGGCAGGCCGGTTTTAGTAGAGGGCCGCTTGAAATCCCGTACATGGGAAGGCTCGGACGGTCAGAAAAAAGCCGCGCTGGACGTTGTGGCCGTTAATGTGCAGTTCCTGGGAGCCCGTGGAGACAAAAAAACGGTCGCGGCGCCTCAGCAGGGTATGGGAGATACGGGTGATGAAGCGGGATATGGGGGGATGGATTCTATTGATGTGGATCATATGGAAGAAGATACTCCCTTTTAGTTTGTGCGATATAAGAGAATATATTAACAAAATTCAATAGGTTACTTTTAAAGAATAAGACAGGTGAGTGATTTATGCTAAAGAAAAAAATCAGCAGTAAAGGGCCGAGAATTTTTAAGAAAAAACCTTGCAGGTTGTGCAAGGAAAAAGTGGAGAAAGTAGATTATAAGGAGGTTGATTTCCTTAAGCGGTTTATTTCCGATAGAGGAAAAATAGTACCCCCTCGCCTGACAGGTAACTGCGCGAAACATCAGCGCATGGTTGCTAACGGCATAAAAAAAGCGAGAATGGCGGCGTTATTGCCGTTCGTCAGATTAAGAGAAGGGTTGTCACGCACCCGCGGGAGGAGAGAATGAAAGTAATTTTGATAAAAGATGTGGAAAAACTCGGTGTAATCGGGGATGAGGTCACCGTAAAAGACGGTTTCGCGAGAAATTATCTGATACCCCGCCAAATGGTGGTGGCGGCTACAAAAGGCGCGTTAAATATAATCGAACAGAAGAAGCGCGAAAAGGCCCGCCGCGAAAAGAAAATTAAAGAAGAATGCGAACAGCTGTCTGAGAAAATAAAAGCGCTTTCCTGCACCATTGCCATGGAGTCGGGGGAAGAGGATAAACTTTTCGGATCAGTTACATCTGAGATGATTTCGGAAAATCTTCGCGCGGAAGGTGTCGAAGTTGATAAAAAGAAGATCATTCTCGAAGAGCCCATAAAAAAACTTGGCGTATACACTGTTGAGATACGGTTACATGCTGAAGTTAAAACCCAGGCACGGGTGTGGGTTGTAAAAAAATAGTATTCCCGCCGCTTACAGCTGAAAGATAGGATATTTGATCCGAGAGGGAAAAAGTAGTTAATAAAC
>JBDRAX010000117.1:0-3712 GCA_043823375.1 Candidatus Omnitrophota bacterium
CTTTCCTCAGCGCCTTTTCTTTTTCTTCGTTGCTCGAGTAAATCCTTACCTCGCCCGCGTTTTCGATACGCTGAAGTACGATGGCTTTCTCGATCTTAACTGCGCCTGTCATCTCCACTACTTTCTCAAGTTTCGATATAGTGTCTATCACCCGGAATTTATTTTTAAACTCCGGTATCTTTGAGCGGTTGATCTCCTGTAGCGATACGGCTGAGACCTTGAATTTGAGGTCAAAATCAAAGCGGCCGCCGAATCTTGCGTGCAAACGGTCTTGTGACCTTTGACGAACCTTGTTCAGCAGTTCGACGAGTGTTTTCTGCGTTATGTTTTTACTTGTAGATATGAAGAACTTATCCGGCGGTGCCCTGCCAAATACCGCGCCCCGTAACCCCACGCTCTTACACGCCTCCCTTAGTTCTTGAGAGAGCGTCGCCAGCACTTCATTGGCATCGTCATAACCAAGAGCCGTGTTTACCGCGTGAAATCCTCCTTCGTCGCGCGATTCCTTGCCGTTATAAGAAGCTAGTTCGAACAGGACAAGGTTGTCCTCCGCTTTTTTGCGGAAATGTTCCTGATCGTAAAATCCTGTAAGGCGGTCTATGCCGGTTTTAACAGGCTTCTCCTTTGCTACCGTTATAGGTTTTTTTACAGTCTCCTCATGGACAACGTCGTTCACGAACACGGCGTTCCGCCTGGTCTTCGCTACCTGCAGCATATCGTTTGCGATCCTCATTCCCCAGGTGTATACTTCGTCCGCGTATTTCGGATCCAGATGGCCCGTTTCATCGGTCCTTTTTACGCCGTCCAAAGATTCCAGTTTGTCTACTATAGCCCTCGCTGATATGGCGCCTATGGACAATGTAAAGGCCGGCATCAGGCCGTTATTGAACTTATGAGGTTTTAAGGTATGCGTCAGAGATCCGTTAATAAACTTAAGATGGATGTTGAACGGATAACCGCCCCTTCTGATTAAAACGTTGTATCCATGCTCGTGTCTTACCACTGCCAGTACATCCGGGTTTTCCGCTAAGGTTTTCTTCTCTTTGTCGGTAAGGCTGGTGACCATTGCGACACCGTATCTGTTTTTGAAATGTTTCCGGAAAGCGTTCCTTACGATGTTCAACCTGGTGCGTATGTTCCTTGCGTCGTCCATTACGCCTTGCGGCACAAATTCATCTCCCGCCAGATATCTGGAGACATCAAAGCCTTCGTTTTTACATTCCTTTGAAAGGACCTCAAGGATCTCAGCGAAGAGAGATCGTTTTGAAAATACGACATCCGGGTCAGAGGGTTCTCCAAGAGACCCTATTATGCCTTTAGAAAATATTTTGTTTCGGTTATTGAGCCGGTCCACATCACCCAGCATGAAATAGTAATCGCTTGTATTTAAGTCCGTTTCTGTCAGTTTTTCAAGTCCGGATTCTTTTCCGGCCTCGCGGGACTTGGGTAGTTTTGTCTCTTCCTCGGATGCCAAGTATTCAAAATGCTTTATCAGCACTTCGTTATGTGTGAACCTTCTGTGTAGTCCCGCGAGCAATCGGTAAGCTCTTCTGTTCTTTATCGGGGCGTAGCTTTTTTTGAGGTAATCCGTAAGCAGTACGATCGCCTCTTCCACAAAATCCCGTTTGCCTATAAAAGAGGCGATGTCTTCCATGGGGATGTTCCGTCCGGATTCTATCGTCTGCAGAATGGCATTCCGTAGATTAGTTCTCGCTTCCTGGTTATATATGTGTTCGGCTTTTCTTCCCACGCTTTTGACCGTTGTCCGTGGAGACTTTAATACGGTTCTTATGGCCCAGCGGGTCAGCCTGTTCTCTTTCGTATTATCTGATGCAGTATCGCTCTCGCCTATTTTTATCAGTTCTTCCACTATTTTCTGGTCCGCCTCCACTTCCAGCACACCATCGAGCGAGTTTGCTACACGTTCGATGTATCCGGGGGGCGCGCGTTCGAGCTTTCCCAGCAGGTGATCATCAAGAAATCTTGTTCCCTCTTCAGTTGTTTGAAGCCTTGCAGTATGGATATCGAGTTCGTAGTCTAATGCATAGTATTCAATGAAATCCGCCAGATGGCTCATGTGGATCTTCACCTCGCCTGGCGGGGCTATCGCGGATACAAGCCTGAGAGAATACGCCACGGTCTTAGCGTGTTTTATAACCTCTACGTCCACGGCGCGTGAAAAGCCCTCCTCTGCCCCGTGGTGGTGTGCTACTTCATGGGCTATATATGCCCATAGATCCGCGAGAGTAGCCTCTTTGTCAGCGTATATGTATTTAGTTTTTACGCTTAAAGTATAACCATTTAAATTAGAGTTTTTGCTATCAACGACTTTTAGCCCTTTTAGCCGTGTGAACCTGGAGACCAGTCCGTTAAAATATCCGAGATATAATGGGGCGTTGTTTTGTATGGAACCCAGTTTCTCGGAAAATACGCTTTGATGATCGCGGATCTTCTTCTCCAGCCCGATAAACCTGTTATGTGTGCTCACATAGTCGTTTATAGTATCCGATGAAGGGTGTTTGTCGAGGTCTTCGAACTTATTCAATCCGAGGATGCTGATCCAGGCGTTTGCGAAAGTCTGCCAGGCTATATTATCGCTTTTTGATATATAGCGAAGCATATCGTACACGAACCTTCCCTGCTGTTTTGCGCTCGGGCGGAATAAAAACAATAAAGGGCTGCCGGGGTTATTTACAGCTTTTATATATCTGTCCATCATGTCATACAGGTAACCTATGCTGAATGGGAATTGCGGGCTTATATATCGCATATGTTCACTTGAACCGGAAAGGCCCTCTTCTATATGTATGGTTTTTGCCCTTCTGATAACGTTTGAGCTTTTATCGTTCGTAGTGTTTTCGTCTTCTGCTGTGGCTATCTGTCCGGGCCTGTGAACCGGCTTCTTTTTTAGAAGCGGCAACCGGGCAAGTTCCCCGATAGTCCTTGCATGGACGATCTCAGGATAGACGATCCGGATTATCGCGATCTCGTCTTCTGTTTTGAATTTTAATATTTTTTCGCTTGGGACTCCGCCGTTTATGAGGATTAAGGCGGATAGTATCAGGTCATTCACCGCGACCCTCAATCGGTCGTCATGTCCTACCCCTTTGATCCGTTCGTATTCGTCTAACAACAGGGGCAACCCGAGCTTGATGTGCGAATCTTCCGTGACATCTTCAACGGGCCCTTTCATGTCTCCCCGTATGCCCCAGTCTCCGGGGTAATCACAAAATGGGTAATTCAGATTCAGGTCAGCGTGTTCTTCGGCAACACCATAACGAGCGCATGCGAAATACGCCCGTCTGTCATTTTGCGGCAATAGTGAGAAAAGCACCTCTACCTGCGCTTCCTTAACCGGTGTTTGCCTCTGGAATTCTTTCTGCTCGTGATCGAGCTGTTGTACAATAATACTGTACGGGGTGCCGGAATGCGCGTTTCTGCCATGCCTGGATACAAGATATGCCATCGAATTGCCTTCGGTCTGGAAAAAATCTGTTTCCACGACCATGCTTGTTTCCCGTCGGATGTATTCGGCCACGTCATAGTACTTGCCGTCAGGTGCCCTGAGCTTAGGGTGAAATTCGTCGTTTATAAGCGCTACGACCCCATACTCTGTTAAATGCGCGGGCAATTCGGCTGCCATACGTTGCATAAGGTTCTCTTCCGTGTCTCTGACATTACGGGTTGACGGGGTAGGCGACTTTTCTTTTTT
>JBDRAX010000118.1:0-5636 GCA_043823375.1 Candidatus Omnitrophota bacterium
TTCCACCTCAGGGGTATCCTGTTTCTCTATGGACTTCACATGAGGAAGAAGATGTTTTAATTTCTCCATGCTGAGGATATCTTCCGGTATTTCCTTGTTACGGCTTTTGGAAAGACAGGTGTCAAAAGGCATTACCAGCAAAGAATCGTCTTTCTCCTCATACGCGATCAACAAATTACTTACTCCGGGGCCTATAAAAATCCTGGTCCCGTCCTCTGTGGAATATACAGTATTTTCTTTTGTCCTTTCCGAGAACAATATATCTTCGGAATTTCCCTGTACCACGTAATTGGCTGTCTCATCAAGTTCTTTTTTCTTGATCATAACAAGCCGCGGGACTGACAGTTTACCGACATCAAGCCAGTCTTCCCACTTCAGCCCCGTGGCACACGCGGTATCGAAAGTCAAATATCTTTTTTTTGTCGCGGGGACCGAAAACATATAGTCCACACTGAGAGCGGCTGTTTTTTTACCGCCCTTGTCCAGTTCCGAAAGCTCTTTATATAGAGCTTCAAGCAGCGCATTCCCGGCCGCGGGATTTTGCGCTAAATCCCTGCTGAAATCCCTGAATTTCCGCTCCACATCGGGATGAAGCTCTGACATCATATGCTTCAACAATCCTGTCCTGGCTACAAGGCATCCGCTGTTCCACAACGCGCCCTGAAGGACTAAATCGTTATAGTCATCAGGGCTCAAAGAAGGATCTTTATCTACTCTGTTTATAAGAAACTGAATAGTTTCTCCCGGCAAGGAACCAGTCCGCGCCATAATACTTTTACCGATAACCTGGTGCCCGAGCTGGACATCCACATGAACCCCGGGCTTTACGCCTATTTCGAGGCACGTGCAACTGAGTTTAGCCATATCCGCGCATTGCCCCAGTATCCTGTTAAATCTCTCACCATCAGGGATAACATGGTCAGCGTATAAAAGCCTTACTATGGCATTATCCGCGGCTATAAGCGGATTTACTTTTTTTCTCTCAGCTTCCCGTGCCGCAAGGCTTTCAACAATGCTGATTCCCAGGCGAAACGCCGGGCCGGTATTTAACAGTTCAGGCTCAGTGACTATATTTTCTGGAGGAATATTGAAAATCTCCAATTGTTCACGGACTTCGCTTTCTATATTCCGGTTAATAACCACAACTATATGGGAGGGGTCTATACTATTCGGGTCATATGTTTTTGTCCCTGATAAAAGAGTAACGATCTTTTTATCAAAGTTCCGATTCTCCTGTTTAAGCCCAAGCTGGATATCAGCCGGATCTTGCGCCTTTTTAAACAGATCCCAGAATTTTTCCTGTACAACTCCCAGCGATCCATATGAAAGTATATACCCTCCTCTTATAAGGTCTTCCCATACATCATCTACATATCTGTATGCCCCCAGCTCAAGCGCGTCATGAAGCTGCTGTTTCGAAATAGTAGGAGCATTTATCTGCCGCCTGACCGCCTGCTGAAGAAGGGTACCTGTACCTTTCTCAAACTCCAGAAGCTGTTTGGGTTTATCTATATTCCCGACAGGCCAGAATCTTAATCCGTACCCCCCCGCGAGAATTACACCCCATTGCTCATTTTTTTCAGCTTTAACACTATTGCGTACTGATTGAAAAACTTCATCTATATACAATTTATCCACACCCTGGAGAGAATCCTTACATTCCTCTATTTTTTCAGAAAGGTTATCAGTCCAGATAGCGTAAGTACGGGACAGTTTCACAAGGGCGTCGATAACATTCCGCTTGGTATAATACGATGCAGGCAGAGATCCGACAGGTTTGACAAATATTCCTGAATACAGGTCCTTAACAATTCTTATTAACCTTCCTGACGCGAACTTAAAGAGACTTGTTAAATACAATATCACATTCTTCATGAGGTGAATGTTCACAATTGTTTTCGTTTTGTTCTCCGTCCTTACGGAAAAAAGCCTTACTTCCGCTGTTTCTTCATGTTTAATTCTCTCTCCTTGCGCTATCACAAGTAATACATCTCTCAGTTTTTGCTGGTTGTTCTCAAAAACTAAAGCTCTTATACTCTTATCTAATTCCTGGAAAATTTTTTCCGCGGGTTCACTTTCGAGCGCGGGGAAATGCGGAATATTTTCATTGCTGATGATCTCCGGCATCTGAAGATAAGCGGAACTCTGCCGATGGTGCTTACCCATCCCATTATCACCAAAATTTATTTCAATTTCATATTCTCCGAATTCAAGCCCCATGAGTTTACGTGCCGACCTGGTTTTTCTTGGAGCGATCTTAGCTAAAAAATTACTTCCGTTATTTGAAAATGGAATAACTAACAGATCTCCGTCAAACTTAATATTATCCAGCTCAATTCCTTCAACATTGTTCCCCAACTCAATGTCCGCCACAGCCTCCCTGTAATTATGCCGGAATAAACGCATTTCTAATGTATCTTTAGGTTTTCCATTCTGATATTCGCCGAAAATATACTTTGAAATGTGCAGGAGACTGTAAAACTTCTGCCCCGCAAGATGAAATCCATTGTCAAAAAAACCTGATTGTTGAAAAGCGCTTCTTACAGCTAATGTATTGTTTTTCCTCAAGAATGTCACACTATCATACGCAAATACTTCAAAGTTCGTGAAGTATGCGAAAATCAAAAAATACGTAATAAAAGCTTTAACAAAAAAACGCCTTCCACTCAAGCCAATAAACTCCAAAAGCATAAAAAATCTCCCGCGATTTATATATAAATAAAACGCAAAAATACGTCTGTCTAAAATGATATACTGGCATAAAAACCGAGTTTTACATCAGTTAATTACCACCCAATAGTATAACACAAAGGCTTCGTTAAATCAACAAAAGTGTTTTTAGGATTTTTTAAGAAAAAATCGAGCGGAATATAAAGACAATAACTCAACATTGTCTGTATATTATAGCCTGTATTGTTTATGTGGAATTTGCTATAAATTCATATATAAACAGGAGTGTTTTTCACTTCTACCCATTTTAGTTATGATACAATCCAGGGTCTTGAGATATTGTTCCATTAGTTCAGTCAATTCTCCGAATGAATTATCCATAGCATTAATACTTTCTTCTTCTACCAGTGCTTTAATAATTGTCATTTCTTTTTCTGAAAACATTCCATACCCCCTTTTTTATAACTATGTTTTCTTTTAGCACGGTTTCAGTCTATCCAGTTGAGCTATGTTACCGAAATAAACAAATTGAACAAGTATCGCCTTAGTATTCAAACATTTAACGCACCGCATGTAAGCGCTTACATTGTGTTGAGCTTATTCACTATCAGATTTAATGTATCCAGATACTGAGTTATTGCTCCCTGCTCCCCATCACTGTAACATCTGGCCCTGTTAGTTTCTTCCTCAACCAGCGCTTTAACAATATTAACTTCTTTATCATTTAAATTAACATCATTAATGGCCATTTTTCCTCCACTTGCCTGTCGCCGCATTTATTTTATTATAAATAATATGACAATTTCATATTAATACCCGCAAGGGTATCAATATATTGCTCCACAACATCATTATCTTCCAGTATCATTACTTCCTGCGCTTTTCCACACTCTTCTTCAATTAAGGTTTTGACTATCGTCATTTCTTTATCTGTAAAAATCTTGTCCCCAGTCAGCATTTTTCCCTCCTTAAATTTGATATCGATCAATTTTTGTAACCGCTTACAAGGAAAACCCCACTTTTTCCGCTATACCTGTTAATGTATTAATATACTGATTGACCACCCCGGAATCATCACTTAAATCATTCGAAATACTCGCGCTGGCTTTTAACGTCTCTTCCTCGATTAAGGCTTTTACAATACAAATCTCTTTGTCCGTTAACAACCCGTTCCTTATCAGCATTTGTCCTCCCTTTTTTAAACATCTTTTGCTCATTTTGTAAGCGCTTACAAAACTGCCCTTATAAAACATCCATCCCCTAACATGAAAACCCTTCTGTTACAACGGCCTGTACGATTTTTTTCACATTGCGCACTTCCCCCGAGATCTGTTCAAGAAGACTTTGCGCTGCCATTTTCCCTATGTCATAAAAAGGAAAACCAACGGAACACAATTGCGGATAGACATGTTTCCCGATCGGAAGCCCGTCAAAACCTAAAACACCCATCTGTCGCGGAACTTGTATTCCTTTTTCCCAGGCATGATTTATAATACTTACCGCTATTTCATCATTAAGCGCAAATACCCCTATTGGATAATTATTGATCTTTATAACTTTTTCTATCGCGGAAAGGCCCGAAGTATAGCTCAGGATAAGATCTATCTCCTGTATGGTATAAGTTCCAGGCTCTTTATCTTTCAAAAAGCTGTAAAACCCTTTTTTTCTCATCGCAGAGTGTGGAGAACGCCTTTTATCCGAAATAATAAGAAAATTTCTGTAATTTTTCTCCCATAGGAATTTAGCGCCTTTATACCCCGCGCTAGTGTGATCAAGCATTATACTGCAGGAATTACGGGCCTTTATCTCATTATCAAGGCTTACAATAGGAAAAGGATATCCTTGTATCACATCAAAAGGGAACTCGATACAAGAACAATACGGCGACAAAATCAATCCCGCGGTTTCATTATCAAGAAGTATTTTATATATCTGCTCTTCCGTGTAATCATTCCTGACCGGCAACATTACAAGAGAGTACTCACTGTCAATAATTACAGTATGTATCCCCCGGATCACATTCATAAAATAGTAGTCATAAAAGATAGACGCTTCATTCTGAGAAAGGATCAGGAAGAAATTAGTCAATTTCCCCTGGGCTAAGCCTCTTGCCTTAATATTCGGTTTATATCCTGATTTTTTTATAAACTCAAATATTCTATCACGCGTCGTCTTTTTAACCAGCTTTTCCGTATGGTTATTCAGCGCGCGCGATACCGTGGCAATCGATAAATTTAACTCTCTCGCTATATCTTCTAATTTTTTTTCCATAGGATCCCCAGAAACAAAACTAAATGAAAGCGCTTACATTTTTCCACTATACACTACTTTTTCAACCCTGTCAACAAAAAAAAGGAAAAAATAATATGTGTGTTTTGTTCTTAGAAAGTTCCATTATTTCATGTATCCGGATGCCTTATTAATCGTCTGGCAAAAGACTTCAGGAGAACCGCGCTTACATCCGAAAAATGGAGCTACCTGCCGGATGCGTTACTCCGGGCATTGTTTTTCAGTTTACGTATTTTCCTTTTAATGATCCGTTGTTCAGTTTTACTGATTAAATCATTGAGGTTTCTCCTGACAAAAAGATACACTCCTTCCAGATCAACCTCTAATCTTTCGGCCCCTCCGCTGTTAAGAATAAAGGCAGCCTTGAAAACAGCCATAGGAATGGTATACTTAAAAAACTATATATAACAACAAAGGGATTTGATATGCAAAAACTGGTTTTACTCCGGCATGGCGAGAGTATATGGAACAGAGAAAACAGATTTACCGGCTGGACAGATATAGACCTTTCAGAAAAAGGCGTGCAGGAGGCCAAGGATTCAGCAGAGGTCTTAAAAAAAGAGGGGTTTAATTTTGATGTGGCTTATACCTCTGTATTAAAAAGAGCTATCAGGACATTATGGATTGTCTTAGACGGACTGGATCTTATGTGGATACCTGTCTATCGTTCATGGCGG
>JBDRAX010000119.1:0-2044 GCA_043823375.1 Candidatus Omnitrophota bacterium
TAACATTTTCGGCTTTTTGAAAAGAGCCAATAATCAATGATAAATGATAAGAATTCGCTTTTGAGCGCGAAAAAAGGAAAAATTTGAGGTTGTGTTTCGTAACAGTGTATATCCCAATATATAGTATGCTCGGAATTCACACATAAACCAAAATACGATCACTTTCAGTAGATATTGATATAAGCGATAACGGACATTAAGTCAAGAAGGCAAACTTCTCCAATGATACAAAAAAACACGAATTTTGGAAATAGGAAACCTGTTAAGCCCATGTAAAAGGGTTTTATAAATAGGCCTCAGCGGGGTATTCCGGGTCAACAATGTAATCATCCGCACTGGGTCCCGGCCGCTCGTTATATACCGGAAAAACATCAATGGGCGGCGCGTTGGCCCTCGGACGCGGCTTCCGCTTCACATCCCACAGGCCCAAGTGCTTGAGGATCTTTTTGATTACATCCTCATCTTCTATGAACGCGATTGTCCGCATCGCACCGGAACACTTTGGACAGATGAGCGGGTCTATCTCGTAGATTTTCTGAATCAGCCGCGCCCAGTTTTTTCGAAAAGCTTTATCGGTTAACACCGGTTCCAGGATACAGGGAATCGTATCATCGATCATGGCCTTTTTGCGTTTTCCGCGAGAAACATTGCTATAGTACCCGTAATACCTGGCCATTTGTTCGCCTTTGCCCGGTATATGGCTGCACATTGCCGCCATCCATTCCAGCGCATCGAAAACCTTTATCTCGGAACTTATCTCGGAAGCAACATATTTGGCGCTGAGTGCCGATATTATAACCGCGACGGCGAAATTATTTTACCCAGATAGAGATAAGCTAGGGATTATTATATACCTTCTATGATTAACCATCCTCAGAGCTTATCGAAACGTAGACATCGTTCACAAGTTATTACATCTCTAACGAGGTTTATTGAGTGATAGCTTCTTTAATCTTTTGCGCTACAGCCTTTTCCTGAAATACTTTTTCAATGGCGTCGCCCAGGACACTACTTGCCTGATCTCCGAACCACTCTTCAGAAAAGGAAACATCATCCCGGGAAAGCGAGCTTTCTACTTTGCTTTTATATAATATCCGGACTTTGGCCGAATCCGCAAAAACAATGGTCAGCTTCAAACTGATTTTATAAGAGTTCGCAAAAACACCGCGCTCGCAGGATACTTCGAGCTCTTCAATGTTACCGCCTATAAGAACATGGCCCTTTCCCTTCGGCATAGTTTCTTCTTTCAGATCCCACTGCACGAGCTTATCGGCAGCTTTATAACCGGCTTTTTTCAAGTATTCTTTGATACCGTTGGCGACAGCTTTGGTCGGTACAACATACTTCGGGAATACAAGAACTTTGACGCCGTCTCTCTCCGTCACCCGGCCGATCAGTCTTTTATCTTCCACCTGGCGCGTGTCGGTGAATTCCGCAATAGTAATAACAGCGTCACGCGTTTTTTCGTCGGCTTTTGAATCTGCCGGAATAACGACCTTTGCCGCGTCGTACCGCATATTAATACTGTAAAGACTCCCGGCAGTAGCACAACCCGATATACCCAAACCAAAAGTTATCACAACAGGCAGAGCAATTCTCTTTAGAACAAACGAATAATTATTTTTCATATCTTTCTCCTTTACTCCGTTAGAGATATTGAAATTATTATATACCTTCTATGATTTATCATCTTCAGAATTTATCGAAACATAAACATCATTCATGCTGCGAATGATAACAATCTAATCTATGATGTGGGAACCAAATCTTCAAAATACCCAAATGCAAGCTTCCTGCCTTTAATCAATTGTTTTATGGCAACTGTTAAGATTCAAGATTATGTCCGCCAATCATAACTTCTACGGAATCGAAAAATTCAAGACTTCGATACGATATTGTTAGTCTAATTTATATTTTGCGCCTCCAAAAAGCCAAAACCAGCCCCCGGACTGCTTGCCAAACCCGACACTATTGCGCTTAAATGGAATTTATTGGGAATATATCAGATATTGCTCATGAAATATAACGCAAAAAATAACTGTCA
>JBDRAX010000120.1:0-2666 GCA_043823375.1 Candidatus Omnitrophota bacterium
AAAAAAAAACGAACAGACGAACTTTGGTTGGCGGGTGGTTTTGGGAGTGGCTTGATATGCCGCTTTCGCCTAAGGCAGCGCGTACCGGTTCTGAAAAGAGGATTTAAAATTTACCTTACAAAGCCTTATTAAGAAATAATCTTAAATGCCCTGTAGCAGGAACCTCAGCTATGTGCGCTTATGGTTATCTAAGTGCGGCAGACAGAAAAAAAGACAGCCTTGATGTGAAATATTTTCAAAAAACATACTCCCGGATTAACGGATCCGTGTATAATCCCGGATGACGTTTTTTGTACAAAAAAACATCATATTCCGCTATAATATTCCCTCACAAAGCCTATGTTACAGTTTATATCAAAAAACATATTTTCACTGGCCGCGAATCTACTTTACAATCTCCGAAGGATGCTGAAGCTTTCCTGGGAAATGGATAAAAGGCTTTCAGCGGCTTACTTTTTTACGGCCGGGATAAGCACTCTTTCCCCTATAGCCGCCATTTTCACTTTACGTTACCTTCTCGATAATATACTTTCGCATGTTTCGCCAGAAGCGAAAACAGTACCTCTTATCATCATAATAATACTCGCGGCGAGATATATACTCATAGTCATCGATAGATCCATACAGACCGGCCTTTACGCCACTTATTACGATTATATCTTCAGGTACCGCCTGCAGAGCGAGCTTCTTTACAGATTCTGCGAAAAATCAGCGGGCCTTGACATGGCGCACCTCGAAGATTCCGACACCCAGACACTTATTACCAAGGCCCGGGATACGCTCGCGTGGAGGCCGCCTGAATTCCTAAGGCAGTTCTCTTTACTCTTTGGGAACATCATTTCCTTCATAATAGCTTTTTTCATGCTTGTGCCTTTCGGCGCCTGGATACCCCTCGTTATAATGACAGCGGGGCTTCCCCGCCTTATTTTCCGCATAAAACAGGGCGCTATCCAGTATTCGATATACAGCGGCGGCGCTCCTGAAGCTAAAAAATTTCAGGTCATCCAGAGCCTTTTCTGGGCGACAGCGCCGCTCCAGGAGATAAAAATATTTCAGTCCGCCCCGGCGCTCCTTTCAAAACTGCGCGCCATGCAGGAACATTTATTCGATCTCAACAAAAAAAACCTCAACAGATATCTTTTGTTCCTCCCTTTCCCCACAATACTCGAAGCAATAATGTTATTCGGCATAATATTCTTAAGCCTCCCGAATGTCCTTTCCGGAGCGCTTACAATAGGAGTTTTTTCACTCCTCATAAACACAGTAGACCGCCTTAACTCAAACACGGTAAATATAGTGAGCATCTTCGGACAGATGTACGAAAACAACCTTTATGTGAACGATTATTTCTGCGTGCTTGACCTTCCGGAATTAATAAAAGAACCGCCTGATCCTGTTTCTTTCACGGAATTGAAACCTCCGTCCATAGAATTCCGGAACGTATCTTTTAATTACCCGCGCGGCCCGCGGGTTCTCGATAACATATCTTTCACGATAAACCCCGGTGAAAAATTCGCGATCGTGGGCCCCAACGGAGCGGGAAAAACCACTATAGTAAAACTCCTGTGCCGTTTCTACGACGTCTCTTCCGGGGAAATACTCGTTAACGGCGTAAACATAAAAAACCTGAAACTCGAAAACTGGTACCGGTTCCTCGGCACGCTGTTCCAGCAGTTCGTCCATTACAAATTGAGCGTCCGTGACAATATAACGCTGGGCTCGCCTTCGAAAACAGATGAAAAGCTTTTGATGGACGCCGCCGTAAAATCCGGCGCGTACAGCTTCATACAGAATTTCCCTGACAAATTCGACCAGATCCTCGGGCGGGAATTCGAAAACGGGCGGGAACTCTCTGTCGGCGAATGGCAGAAACTGGCCGTGGCAAGGGCGTTTTACGAAGCCGCGCCTGTCCTCATACTCGACGAACCCACAAGCGCCATAGACGCGGAAGATGAATACGCTATTTTTCAGAACCTCACCGGCGCGTATAAAGATAAATCCCTTGTCCTCATCTCGCACCGCTTTTCAACCGTAAGGAACGCTGATACGATCCTGATACTCGAAAACGGGTCCATAACAGAAAGAGGGTCCCACACCCATCTTATGAACCTTAACGGCAAGTACGCCGGCATGTTCAAAACCCAGGCCACCGGCTACAAATAGGCCGGATACATACGTTGCTCCGCGGTAAAACCCGGGGCGCGCGCTATTTACCAGAAAGTAAAGTTCGCTCTCATTTCCGGTTATCTATTCTGACAACCTTGTTTTTTTCATGTTCTGTGTGTAAACTCAGGTTTCAAGGAACTATTACACATAAACTTAAAGATTCGCCATGCCTGATCAGGAAAAAATAATAAATGAGCTTAAATCTGAACTTGATTCCCTTAAAACAAGGCTGAAACAGGCCGACGAACAAAATGTATCCCTGATCAAAACATCCGAAGACTGGAATTTCATTTTCAACGCCATACATGACAGTATCTGTATTTTAGATAAAGACCGGAATATCCTGCAATGTAACAGCGCTATGTGCGCCCTGACAGGGAAAACTCCTGACGAACTCAACGGTAAAAATTGCTGTACAGTAGTGCACGGCTCCGCCGGCACCATAGAGAACTGCCCTCTCACCTGCGCCTATGACAGCGGAAAAAGAGAAAAAAGGGAAT
>JBDRAX010000121.1:0-3984 GCA_043823375.1 Candidatus Omnitrophota bacterium
TCCAGGCGGATATCCTCGGGATCAATGTCGTAAGGCCGAAGTATATAGAAACCACAGTGCTCGGCGCGGCCTATCTCGCCGGGCTTGGCGCGGGTTACTGGAAAAACGCGGGTGAAATTGAGAAATTCTGGGAAAAAGACAGGGTGTTCAGGCCGCGTATGGCGCCTGAAAAAGTATCGGCGCTTTATGGAGGATGGCGGGATGCCGTCAAAAGGACGCTTTCCGGTTACGGCGCTTTGAAAAAAAAGTAAAATGGAGCGGTATGTCAGGTTATGATATTCTTATCGTCGGCGCCGGAGTCACCGGAACTTCCATAGCGAGGGAGCTTTCCCGGTACAGGCTCAGAATCGCTGTGATCGAAAAGGAAGAAGAGCCGGCTTTCGGAGTATCAAAATCGAACAGCGGGATCATACATCCCGGCACTCAGAATCCGGCCCGGTCTTTAAAAGGCCGGTTATGCGTAGCAGGTAACAGGCTTACGCGGGTGGTATGCCGTGAGCTTGGAGTCGAGTTCAAGGAAACAGGCGAGCTTATTGTCGCTTTTAACGATCAGGAAAGGGATGAACTTTTACGCCTCAAAAAAGAAGCCGAAGCGGCGCGCGTGCCGGGTATAAAGATAGTAGACAGGGCCTGGCTCGGGAAAAATGAGCCGAATCTGAATAGTGAAGCCTCTTTCGCGCTTTACGCGCCGACAGCCGGGATAATAAGCCCGTATCGCCTGGTGTACGGCCTGGCGGAAAACGCGGTAAAAAACGGAGTTGAACTTTTCACCCTCGCTCCGGCGGAGAACATCATTTACCGACGGTCGGAAAAATACCGTTTCGAGGTATCCACGCCTGAAGGTGTTTTGAGGTCAAGCTATCTCGTCAATGCCGCGGGCCTTTTTGCCGATGAGGTATCCCGCATGGCAGGGCTTGAGAGTTTTAAGATAACTCCGCGCAAGGGAGAAGAATTTCTCCTGGATAAAAAAAGGGAACACATAACGAATCATCTTATTTTTCCGATTCCGTCTAAGATATCAAAAGGGATACTTGTCATAAAGACCGCGGACGGTAATCCCATGATAGGCCCTACCGCGGAAGATGTGGATGAAAAGACGGATCTTTCGACTTCCGCGCCCGGGCTTGAAAAGGTTTTGAGCGGAGCGAGGAAAATGATACCTTCCATAAGCGGAGATGACATTATAGCTTATTTCGCGGGCTTAAGGCCGGTATCAGGGGATGACTTCATTATCCGTTATGAGGACAGTGTGCCCGGGCTTGTAAATGTCGCGGGGATACAGTCTCCGGGGCTCACGTCCGCGCCCGCTATAGCGCTCATGGTTATCGGGCTTCTGAAGGGCACCGGGCTGCGAATGAAAAGAAAATTATTTTTTCACGGGCACCGCCGTAAAACGACGCATCTTTTTTCCATGCCGCCGGAGCGCGCGAAAAGGCTTATAAAAAAAGACGCGTCCTACGGAGACATAGTGTGCAGGTGCGAGATGGTTTCCGCGAAAGAGGTAAGGGACGCCGTGAAACGCGGCGCCGGGACTCTTGACGGCATAAAATTCAGGACGCGCGCCCAGTCAGGCAGGTGCCACGGCGGTTTCTGCACAACAAGGCTTCTCAGGATCCTCGCGGAAGAAAAGGGCCGGCAACTGACAGGCATAACTAAGAGAGGCCCGGGATCCGAAATCGTAAAAAAGGACAGGGCCGATGATTGAACGGGATCTGGTTATAACTGGAGGCGGGCCCGCGGGAATGGCCGCGGCTATAGCGGCGCGCGATAAAGGCGTAAAAGATATTTTACTCCTCGAAAGGGACCAGTATCTCGGCGGGATACTTAACCAGTGCGTCCATCCCGGATTCGGAATAGAATATTTTAAGGAAATTTTGACAGGCCCGGAATACGCGGACAGGTTCATAAAAAAGATACGGAATACGCGGGGGATCGAGATCAGCCTCAGATCTTTTGTAGTCCGCCTGACAAAAAACAAAGTCCTGACTGTCATTAAACCCGGCATCATGGAAGAAATAAGGGCGAAAGCGGTGATCATGGCTACGGGCTGCAGGGAGAGGACTCGCGAGATGATACATATACCCGGGACAAGGCCGGCAGGCGTATTCCCCGCGGGCCTCGCGCAGAAACTGATAAATATCGAGGGCCTCATCCCCGGCGAAGAAGTCGTAATAATAGGCTCCGGCGATATAGGGCTCATTATGGCGCGGCGTTTTACGCTGGAAGGCGCGCTGGTAAAAGCCGTTATTGAAATACAGAAAGAATCAAGAGGGCTTATCCGTAATATCGCGCAGTGCGCGGAAGATTTCAACATACCGGTTTATTTCAGTCACAAGGTCGCGGGGATACACGGTAAGGACAGGGTGGAAAAGGTAAGTGTCGTAAAGGTAGACGACAATTTCGCGGACATCCCTGGTTCCTGTTTTGAAATTAAATGCGACACTGTCCTGATATCCGCGGGCCTTATCCCGGAAAATGAGCTTATAGAAATGGCCGGAGTTGAGATAGATAAAAAGACGAATACACCGGTTTCAGAAGGATTGAACAAAACCACGATACCCGGATTATTCGTGTGCGGTAATTCCTTTAAAGTATATGATATCGTTGATTCTGTGACGCGCGACAGCATAGCCGCGGGACAACTTGCCGCGGAATACCTGGAGAACATAAAATGACGAAAAGGCTTGTATGCGTGGAATGCCCTGAAGGATGCCTCTTAAACGTGGATATCCGGGATGAAAAAGTTATAGCCGTAACAGGAAATAAATGCCCGAAAGGGGAAAAATACGCCGCGCGGGAAATGGAAAATCCGGTACGGATATTAACCTCGACAGTTTTAACCGAAGGCCTGTCTCTAAGGATGATCCCTGTAAGGACAGACCGACCGATACCCAAAAAAGACATTTTCAAAGCAATGCGCCGGATCAAGGATACTCGTATAACGCGCCCGGTTTCCGCGGGAGATATTATAATAAAAAACATCGCGGATTCCGGCGCTGACTTGATCTCTACCCGTGAATGTCCGTTGTAAAACAAAGTTATGCCCGCGGTAAAGCCGGAAAAAGGCTACCCGAATATACTCTTAAATCCGTTCAGTATATCATCAAAAGGAACGGCCTCGATTTTTTTATCAAGCAAGTATCTTTTCTTCCCCGGATAAATAACGGCGCTCCGCTCAAGCCCCACATCTTCGAGCGCGATACGCATAGATGGTGTCATAGCCGGCGCGTCTGCCTGTTTAATTTCAATACCGAACATCCGTTCTCTCACGGGAAATACAAGATCTATCTCCGCGCCCTGATGTGTCGCCCAGAAATACACATTTTCAAGTTCTAAAGAACGGATAGTTTCCTCAATAACAAAACCTTCCCATGACTCTCCGCAGGCAGGATGCCGCAGAATTTCCGCTTCGGTCTTAAGCTCTAAAAGCGAATGAAATATTCCTGTGTCACGTATATAAACTTTAGGAGATTTTACCTGTATAACACGAGATCAAGGGGGTTCCCTTTTTTTTTTGTGATTTTAACCGGACAGGTGTGGGATTTTATATATTTTTAAATCTACCTGTTGTATCCTTTGTTGTTTTCGGAAAATTTTTAAAATATATAATGCTGTCTATATAGTTTTATTCTGGTTTTTCCTCGTTTTCATGTTGTTGTTTTTATTATGAAAAAAAGTACGAAATAGGTTGACTTTTTTGCGTTCTGGTATAAAATATATCTTCAACAAGTTATAAAAGGAGCAATAAAGCATGAGCAAGAGTACAATAATACGCCTATCGAGGTACAAAAACGCTGTAAGTCGATTTAAGAAACTGGGTTTTGTAAAGGTTTTCTCGGATAATATTGCTGATGCGGTAGGTGTCGCGCCGTCTCAGGTAAGGAAAGATTTCTCCATGTTCGGTATATCCGGTAAAAAAAGGGGCGGATATGTGATAGATGAATTACTTAGCAATTTTAACTCTATACTTGGTAAAGATAAGAT
>JBDRAX010000122.1:0-18613 GCA_043823375.1 Candidatus Omnitrophota bacterium
CTTCAAAAAGATGAATCTTATTATGAGGAAAACAGTTACACTCATGCAAACACATACCGCGATATCCCTCAGGTCAAAAAATCTCCCCGGTACAGCGTATTGTATTATTTCATCAACAAATGCCGCGGCAAAACATATAGCTGTTCCCTTGGCATAAAGCGTAAACCCGTATTTATCGTGATCAGGTTCAAGCGCTTTGTAGACAGCGACAGCTAACAATCCGAATTCAACAAGATGGATCTTTTCCGCCGGGTATACTGCGAACAGATCAAGAAGCGCTATGATAAAAACAAACACGAAAAATAAGATATATTTCTTAACTGACCTTTCTCTTTTCATAAAAAACAGATACACAAGAGTTAAAAGAACAAGGACTACGCCTGCAAAATAAATAGCATATACTCCGTTTCCCCACAGTATCCGGTTCAGCCTGTTACAGATCCCAGGAGCTACGCCGGATGTTAAATACATCAACGCGAGATACAAAGTGATAAATACGCGCCAGTTTTTTTTCGAATCAGCCTTATACATAGTCTTTCCCGCCTGTTTATAGCTATTAATGTTCGAATTGTAGTACCTGTACCCGGGCAAAACAGGTAACAGCTTTCAAAACAACCGATTGCCTGTCTTATGAACTTTATCAAAGCCCGCTCTCCCGGTAAAAAAGGTTCTCAGTACTGCTTTACTTAAGATATTCAAAAAATGAATTATAAGATACGGATATAGTATTATATTCAGAAAAATAAATTTTATGGCATCCCCACGCCTGTCAAACATAGCCAGTTCAGTGAGATAATCGGTGTCATTATTACCAAGTTTAACTTTCTTAAAGATCCATTTGTCCCACTTTCTTCGCGTAGTAGCCAACTCACTAAAAACACGTTCCGGCACACATGTGTCAAAAATGTTCTTCGCGAACAGCAAAGCGTAATAAACCGGCCTTTTAATCCTGTATTCCGCGGTTTTTTCAAGCATGATCTCCCAGTTAATACGGCCATTATATTTCCCGATAAACTCATTAAGATCAACATACCACATAAGCCCCGAAAAACTGTGATGCATTGAAAGATGCACGCAATGGTAAAGCAGTGTGTCGTATATGCTCAGGGTATTAAAGGCCGCGCCTTTCTCAGGGGTTAAAGCCCTTTTGCCTCCCCAGACAGCTTCTTCAGAAATATTAATGAATCTATTATGCAAAACGCGCCCGACGAATTTTCTATGTACGTCAAGGCACATTCCGTCCCCTGTCAGAAAAACCCTCTGGGATCTGTACCCCCGCGCGATATCCATATTTCCGGACGGCTTAAAACCGCCGGCTGTCAGAACCTTTTCCGCGCGGGCATACTCTTTCTCCTTAACCAGAATATCTATATCCGAAAAACCCCGCAGCCCGTTTTCACCGTAAACATCCACCATTAACGCCGCGCCTTTAATGAAAAGGGCTTCAACGCCGGCGCCTGCCAATAAACTGTCGACAATATTTATCTGTTCCAGGGCTTTAATATTCCCAGAAAAAACACACGCGGACTTATTTCTCAGGGCGTCTTTCACTTGTTCCGGAATTTTCCGCCCAAAAATCTGTAAATGCCTGTTAAGGAACGGCATAACACGATATTCATCCGCGGCGCGGATAATACGCTCCCAATCGAGGCGGCCGCTGTTTATTATGGATCCTAATTCACGCCTGATATTTTCCTGAAGAACTACCCTTGAACACAAAACAACAAGTTTCTCTTCCGGGGCTAAACCGGAAAAAGAAAAATCTATGGCTGGATAATGATCTGTCATGCCGTAAAAAGCAGCTCCTCTGTTTATATAAACACTAAATTCCCGGGTTCAAACGAAATAAGGCCTTTCAACGCTTTATCCGTTTCAATTGTATCAAACGCGGAACCGAATTCTTTCCGGGCAGACTCAAGGATCTTCCGCGTGAATTTATCCGCGAAAATGCTGTTCCTGTCCCTCCGCCGTATGTGAACATGCGCGAAAACCCTGCGGCCTTCTTTAAGTTCCAATACAGCCTCTCCGCTTTTTTTATTATTTACAACGGCTAAAACACGATATATATTCCCGTTTTTTATCCGCAAATATAAAATTTTCGCGTAGGCCGCGCGCCTGAAAAAGAGATAAAGAGCTGACTTTGATATGTTCACAGGGAGAGATTCAAGAAACCGTACTTTAAGAAGGGCCGGAGTAAGATCATGCGTTGATAACAACGCGATGATCTTCCCTAAACATCTGTAAAAAACACTTTCAAGGCTGATCTCGTTGCCCGAGCGCCTTACTTTCACGACTTTTCCCAGAATACCGGAAAAAGCCACCCGTTCACAAAGCTTACGGGAAACATTGTCTCCTTTGACTAAAAAAGAACGCCCTGGCCGGAAGATCTTTATGACACGATGAACAACGCGGCATTTTTTACCGGGGCTCGTATAAATGATCATATCACCGCGCCGTATATCGCCCGGCTCCGCCTCTTCAGAAAAACACTCATCGAGCATTTTAAGAAAAGGATACATGCTCCGCCCTTTTACCAGATATCCAGACCGGCTCATATTTACCTTTTTTCCACAAAAACTCTTCAACTCACGACTTCCATCGCACAAAGGAGCCTACTGAGCATTTACCCTTGGGCATGTGGCCCGGCCCGCATTTATTGCCTGCTATCATGCCCGGCAGGCAGTGCCCGGCAGGCAGCATCCCGCTCTTACAATGCTGCTGTGATGGGCTTGTCCCCGAGATGCAATGAGGCGACTGGGCATTTATTTCATCATTAACAGCATATTTCAGATCATGAGCCACAGGAGGAATATATTCTCTTTTCTTTTTCATGAAAATCTCCTTTTTTTTACCGCTATCCGCGTTCGCCCGGGATACAAAAAACATGCCGCGGAAACCTGCCACAATTCATATCCATCCGGCGGCAGGCTACACGGGTCAACCGGAGCTGTCCTTTACCCTGACCGCGCGCGTTCATATTTTATATCCGATAAAACCGGCCTCTTCAAGATCCTTCAGAAAAGAACGGCAATCCGCGCGCGCCGCGCCGGGGGGGGTGTCAAAATCCTCAACGATCCTGCCGGTTATCTCATCTATCGAGACCGAACCATCAAGAAGATCCCAGATGAAAATGCCTGTTACGTTAATACACATCATGTTACCGTCCGCGGGATTAAACAGCAAGGCCTCACATTCTTCTTCCCTTGCCACAACATCAGGGTTTCTCACAGGGTACCTGTTCTCCATTATGCTCTCCGTTTCATCATTAAATATATTTATCCGTTAATTTACCGTCTTTAAGGACAAGTATCTTATCCGCGTATATCTGCGAACTATCTCTGTGCGTAACATATAAAACCGTAATGCCGGGATAATGCTTTTTTATATTCCCGAAAATTTCCTCTTCCGCGAAAGGATCCAGAAAAGATGTGGCTTCATCCAGTATTAAAAGCTCCGGCTCACGCGCGAGGGCCCTGGCTATTGCCACACGCTGCCTCTGCCCACCCGACAGAGAAGAACCTGATTCCGAAACAGTTGTATTATATCCCAGAAACATATTTTCAACAAGCCCATGGACCCCTGCGCAGAAAACAGCTTTTTCAAATGACTTTCCGGCGCGTTCTTCTCCCAAAAGCACATTGTTGCGTATTGTATCGTTTAAAAGGTACGGTTCCTGATGCGCTACGGATATCCTGCCCGACAAATTCTCTTTATAGTCTATCCCCATGTCCCGCCCGCCAAAAAAAATACAACCCGCGGAGGGAGAAAGCAGCCTGAGAAGAAGACATATCAGCGTAGTTTTCCCGGTGCCTGAAGGCCCTTTTATTAAAGTCCATTTCCCTGAGGGGATAGAAATGGAAATATCTTTCAAAAGCATCCTCTCCGGGCTATAAGCGAATGTAACTTCGCGGAAATGAATATCTTTGTCAAAACCGGCCGCTTGGGAAACCGGCGGCACAGCCCTTTGTCTGTTTTCAGCCGGTATCTCTTTTATAAACCGCGCGCTCCTTTTTATGGCAGGCCTCTCCGTACCCAGATCTTCAAATACAACAGTTATATGATATACCTCCGCGATAATAAGAGCTATATACATCGAAAGCGCGGTAAACGCGCCCAGAGTAAGCTTCCCGCTTATTATCAAAACGCCTCCCGCGGCCGCGAAGAACAATGTGCTTATTTTACTGATTAGATCACCCAGGAAAAAAACTTTCAGGGAAAAAAGAGAAGACCTCAATTCCTGAGCTGTTTTTTTCCTGCGTAGCGCGGCAATACTTTCAAGCGCCCAGTCTTCTTTAAAAAAACTTTTAATGAGCTTGATGTTGCTAAGGATATCGTAAAAACGCGCGGAATATTTCCGGGAACTCAGGAATTCATTCATCCTGTATTGTTTCTTTTTCTTAGATGCCCATACCGCCCGCAGAAAAATAAAAGGGAACGCAACAAGTACCAGTAAAGCCAGAACTCCTGAATTAAGGGCCGCGAGCGCGAAAAATACCGGGACTTTAAGCGCGAACGCCAGGGACGGAAGATCCCGAAAAATAACATCTTCAATAACCCGGCAGTCATAATCCATTGTAAAAACGTTTTCAGAAGAACTCATTTTTTTGATCTCGAGATAATTAAGCCCGAAAAGCCTTTTTGTCAGGTCATAACTGACATCCAGTGAGAACTCGGCCTTAACTTTCCGGGTAACCCTGTTCCCCAGATACGAGGCGGCGCGGGCTAAAGCATAAACCGCGCCTCCGATCGCTGTACACCACAAAAAAAATTTAAGGTCCCTCGCAAGAAGGCCCTTGTCCAAAGTAGTTTTCGCGATATAAATAACAGCAAGGTTTAAAGGAAAACTTATCCCGGAGAGAAACAGGGAGAGCAGTAAGAGCCGCCTGTATTTTCTGAGTTTCTCTAATGAATAAAACAGGATGTCACGCGTTTCTCCGATGAGCAGGAAACTCCTGATCTTACCGGTTAATTGTCTCAAACAGGATCCAGGCATGATAAAAACTCCGCGCTTTTCGTGAAATCAAGTAAATGAAAACCAAGATTTTCAAACATCATATTCAGAAAACCGAATACGTGTTTGCGATAAGAGGCCCGTGATCCATAGTCATATCTGTAGCTGGTTGCTTCAGGAACAGCCCTCTGGAAAGCCTCTAAAACCGATATTTTACTGAGACTGTTTTTTTCAGATTTATTCAGAAAAAATATTCCGCCGACCTTTTGTAAAACCTCAGCGTCATATTCAGCCACGCAAAAAGGAAACCTTCTGGCATAAAACGCGGAATCTTTTTTCTTAACTATGCACATCTCTTCACTTAATACGGTCCGGCCTTTTTCCAGCGCGTACGCGCAAAGAGTACTCTTGCCTCCGCCGCTCGGGGCGACGAATAAAAACGTTTTGCCGCCTGAAATAACTAAAGCTGAGTGGAGCAGGATCACATCCAGATACTCCTGAAAAGCGTGGAAGGCTTTATTGATCAAACGGTTCAGGATAAAATCTATCGAAAAACTCTTTTCAAAAAAACACTTCACTGTCCTATCCTCTACGGAAAAGATCTCACAGTATTTGCCGCCATCGATCCTTTCGAGTTCCGGCGATAAACCGTTTGTTCCGTTTATATATTCCGCCGACTCAAATGAGTCCCTGTAAAGGATAATATTCATATCCGCCCGTATTTCATTATCGCGCGCCGGGGAAAGTGAAAAGAAACAGGGCTTTTCATAAAAACCGGAGAAACTGATCCTTATATCAGTCTCCAGGAATCTTAATAAATACGTGCTGATCACAGTTTCGCCCTCAGTTCTTCAGGGATAAGCCTTGTAGCCGGGAAAAGCCCCTGGTTATACGCCTCCTGGCAAAACCATAATGGAGCGGTAAGGCTTTTGCTCCGGTAATAAGCTTCCGCCCGGCAGGCGCCCTGACAATATTTTTTAAAAACACATATGCCGCATACACCCTCAAGCCTGGCAGGAATATCCTCTCTTATCTTCCTGAGAAGATAATTATTCCGCCAGATATGGGAGATCATGTCCGGGTTTCCCTTTACATTGCCGAAAATAAGGTCTTTGTCCATATACGCTATCCCACAGATAGAAACACTTCCGTCGGATAAAAGCCCGAGTATATTTTTCAGCTTACAAAAAAAACAACTGTTGTTTTTTATTTCCCCCAGTTTTTTAAAAGCCAGCGGCAGATCAAGATATACTTCTCCGCCGTAGCACTCCGGGACACGGCTCGTGAGATCTTTAGAAAATTCGAGTATTTCCTTTATCCCGGGAAGGTCTTTGCGGCTCAGCATCTCGCCTCCTCTTCCGACAGGAGTGATCGTATTAAGTTTAACCTCGCTTATCCCCAGCCTCGCCATAAGGCGCAGAAAATCCTCGAAACCGTCCAGGCTTTCTTTATACAGGCTCATAATTATCTGCGGAGCGCGATATTCTTCCATGAGGTTTTCTATGCCCTTCAAAGCGCGTTTATACGCCCCCTTATGCCCCCGAAAAAAATCATGAATTTCTTCACAGGCGCTGTCAAGGCTTACCGATATGTGGCTGACTCCGTATTCAGCGAACATTTTCGCTGTTTTTCTCGTGATAAGCGTACCGTTTGTCTCGATAAGCACGTCTATCCCGGACCGGGCGCAAAATTCTAAAAGTTGTTCCAGATCCTCTCGTAAAAGAGGTTCCCCTCCCGTAAGTTTAACGGAACAGAGCCCCACTTCCATAGCAGAACGTACTACATCTATGATCTCCCCCATGGACAGTTCGCCATCATCCCCATCCGTTATTTTAGCCTTGTAAGGTGGAGCGACCCAGCAGTGCCTGCATGATAAATTACAGAATTTAGTCGGATTTATGTATAAACTGGTAAGAAACGGCGGCGTGTCTTCCGTTTTTCCAGTCCCCTGTTCTTCAGATAATGTCATTTTATTTTCCTTTCGGCAAGAACCGTCTCTTCAGGGATCCTGAACCCGTATATATCCGAAAATATGTAACAATTAGAAGCATCTATCCCTTTTAGATCCCCGCCTGAAGCATAATAAGCGCTCGCCCGGCATCCGCCGTTACAGTAAGAAACGTAATCACATCGCGCGCATTCAGTTTTATACTTTTTCAGCGGCTCTTCCGCCAGAGCCCGTATTTTATCCAACACTTCCGAATCAGCCCAGATTTCCTTTAAAGTATTCTTCCGCACATCCCCGCATACAAGGGTCCAGAACGCGGAACAGGGCACAACTTTACCATCCGACCTGATAGACAAAATATCACTCCCGGCGGGGCAAATATTAAAGTTGCCTCTTTTACCGTTTCCCTTCCCGTTAGCGTAAAAATCCATAAGCATACCCATTTTCTGCCCCAGCGTACCGCCTATTTGAAAGCCCGGATATTTAGCTGAAAGAGCGAATACTGTTTCCATCATGCTCCTGTGGATATCACCCCCGAGGCACATCTGTTCCGAATTAACAGCGGCTCTTCCGCACTCTACAGCGTCACCGAAATCCATACCGCCAAGGCCGAGGCCTGCCGCCAGATCCACCATTCCTTCAATATCGTTATAATTGTTTCTGTTAATAACAGCCTTCAACTTTAACGGCACGCCTTCCGCAAGAAGAAGTTCCACACCCTTCATCGTTTTACGAAAAGAGCCCTCTCCTCTCTGCCAGTCATGAACCTCGGGTATTGATCCGTCCAGGCTTATCTGGACTATTTCCAGGAACCTCATTTTCTTAAGTCTCAGGACGATGTCCCTGTCTATTAACGTTCCGTTTGTAAGTATGGAAAACCTGAACGGATATTTATCTAATATTTCTAAAAGATCATATATGCGCGGATAAAAAAATGGTTCTCCGCCGTAAAGATTGAGATTGAATATCTTACAATCTTTCAGCATATCAAAAACATATACGATCTCATCGAACGAAAGCTCGTTTTCAGCGTTCCACGTGGATGAAGTATTGCAATGTTTACACCGCAAATTACATCTTCCGGAAAACGCGAAATCAATTGTCGTAGGGAAAACGCCTGTTTTCATTCAAACCTGTCCTGTCCTGTTTTTACCGTTATTCTCGTAAATAACTATCCCCTGGGAATAAAGAAGCCCGACCGCTTCATAAAAATCACTGTCCGGAATATCTGACTGATGCAGAGTGTTAAGCTGACTGTGTATATCATTGAGAGTATTTATACCGTTAAAAGCGCTGATAAGGCACCGGATGCCCGGTTCATCAAAATATTCATAAGAAAACCCGCATTTCACGGGAAAAAACCTGCAGCTTCCCGCGGGCCTTTTAACAAAAACAATGCTGTTTTTATCCTTTACGCAGAAAAATGTCTTAAGATCCATCGCGGGATTCCTGATAAACTTCATTCCTCCGCTCAAATCTCCGGCAAAAAAAGACCTTACCCGCTCCTTCTTATTCGCGGTCATTTTCGGCGTTACATAAGCGTACGGCGTAGATATACTCCATCCTTCCGAACATGAAAAATCCCTGCATACCGCGGGTCTTTCGTCATATATGGAACACCTGTACGCTTTATTAAGGTACACACACGCTCCGTTCTTTTTCTTCATTATCAGGTATTTCCTGTTGATACATTCTTTCGCGGGATCTTCACAGTCATTCCCGTTCACTGAACAGACTGCCCGGTTCTTGTATTTCCCTGAACTGTGTTCTTCCGGGCTAAGCGGTACGATCCACCCCAACCTGCAGCACATTGCCCTGCAAATATCTCGTACTTCCTCGCAATTACCGCTGAAGAGTATACGGAAATTTTTTATATCAAGCCTGAGTTTTGACAAATCCGCCATGATAATATCAAAATAAAACCGGAAATATTGTGAATGGTGTTTTTAAGCCGTTTTACCGCTAACGGACTCATTTTAGTATGAAACTTTTTATTAGTAAAGGACTTTATTCCGCGGTCAGTTACCCCGCTGACTCAGCCGAAAAAGGCTTTAACCGCTTCAATAACCCGGCTGATCTCCTTATCCGTAAGTGACGGGTAAAGCGGTATTGATACTAAACAAGCGTACGCCTCATCCGTGTTCCTGAATCCCGGACGCGTCTCAAGCAGCCTGTGGAGAGGCTTAAAAACAGGCTTAGCGGCCATTATACCTTTTTCCCTGAAAAACCCGACAGCCCTGTCACTTTCGTTTTTTGTTTTAATCACATACCTGTAATATACATGGTCAAATTCCGCTTCAGGGAGTACTATGTCCAGACCGGAAAAGGCGCCGGTGTATATACCGGCAATCTCCTTTCTCCTCGCGACAAACCCCGGCAGTTTTTTTAGTTGTACCAGTCCTATCGCGGCCTGTATATCCGTCATTTTATAGTTATACCGTACTCTGTAAATTTCCTTTTCATCGTAATCCCTGAGATCCCGCGCGGCGTTTAAGAGGCCGCTGTCATCGGATAAAAGGGCCCCACCTTCACCGCATCCAAGCATTTTATTCGCGTAAAAGGAAAGGATGCTTGCTTTCCCCACGCTTCCCGCCGGTTTTTCGCCATACATGGCTCCCGCGGAATGCGCGCAGTCCTCAATGATCGTGAGCCCCGATTCCCCGATCCTTTCCAGATCAGCCACATTACCAAAGATATGCGGGACGATAACGGCTTTCGCCCTGTCTGTCTTTTTACCGTTGATATCTCCGGGGTCGATATTATAAGCCCTGGCGTCAATATCACAGAGGACCGGGCTGGCACTGGTATAATATACCGCGTTCATGGGAGCGCTGCATACATACGAAGGCAGTAAAACTTCGCTGGATACAGATATCCCAAGCCCCAGAAGAGATAAGTGCAGAGCTGAAGTCCCGGAATTTACGGCTACGGCTCCTCTTACGCCGAAAAATTCCGCCAGGCGGCCTTCAAGCTCTTCGACTTTTTTACCCTGAGAAAGATAGCCGGATCTTACCGCGCGCCCCGCGGCAATGATCTCTTCCTCTCCTATCGACGGTTTTGAATGCTGTATGATCTCCCGCGCCATCCCATCTCCTTTTGAAAAACTGTTTCTGTATCCCCCTCTTTAAACGTAATCCAGAAGATACCTTAATGTGGAAAAACCTTCCGCGTACTTCACTTTTGCCTGGAACCCGCGGAAATTGGCGACAGCTTTTACGCTTTCCACTATGTCCAGGCTGGTCGGGTACTGCCGCTCAACCTGTGACTTATGGCACTTAAGGAGTTTTACTTTTTCTTCCAGGACATCAGCGATGTCCACAAAAACGGACGGTTCATAATTCCGGGACGTGTAATCCTCGTAAAAGAGGACCTTCCGGCAATATCTTACCGCGATAACGGTAGAATCCGCGAGGTACCTGTGATCCTGATGGGTATCATCCGGATAATTGACGAAAATAAGGTCCGGGCGGCATTCTTCAATAGCGTTCTCTATTTTTCCGATCAACTCAGTATTAACGGCTAATTTCGTATCCATAAAACCGCCCCAGAATATTTTTTTCACACCCAGCGCTCTTCCCGATTCCTCCTGTTCCTTCCGCCTGACTCCGCCGTCACCTCCGAAATTGCCGTCCGTGGCCACGAAAAAATAAATATCGGTCCCTTCCTGTTTCGAAAACTTACAGAGCGCCCCGCCGCATCCGTATTCTATATCGTCAGGGTGCGCGCCAATCGCCAGAATATTCATTACTGTCTCCCTTCTCTTATCACATTTATACTGTCTCCCCCCCGGCAGAACAATAGGTCCGCTATGGACAAATATGGGCAAAAACCTCCATATGCCTGGCCGTACGCGGGATGGATGTAATTCTGAAACTCGAGAGAAATATTATTTTCTTCGAATTTTTCCTGCTCCAGATAATCCGCGCCGCCTCCGCCGGATAAATACACATCCGCGTTTAAACTTTTACAAATATCTATCAGCCTCTGAGTCTTATTCGTTTTAATCCCCATCCCGGAGCTCAAAACAACAGGCGCTTTGATCCCGAGTTCTTTCCTGAAATATTCGATAAAATGATTGTTAATATCCATCAGGTATGTCCATTCCCGCCCCAGGCTTTCCTCGAAGAACGGAAAATACCTGTCAAAATACAAGGCCTTTGAATAATTGATGGATATACTTTTCAGATGTTTTTCTCCCCATTTCCGGGTTTTATCTATTTTGATATCTTTGATCAACTGCCCGAACTTGTATATGACCGGCACAGTAAGCCACTGCCAGCCGTCCGGAGTCCTGATCCTGTTGCGGTTCTGCCATTCATTTTTCTTATACTGCACATCGTCAAGCAGCACAAAAATATCAGACTGATCCATCTTATCAAAATAACCAAGCCACGGCAGATATTGTGGCTGGTGAATAGCCGCGCGCATATTTCCCCTTTCCCGTCACCGTAAAAAACAGAAATAAAAGACTTACGCCTTAAACCTCACGAACACAGGGTTTGAAAAAAGCATACACGGATATTTGCCCCGCGCGTCCAGCCTATAGTATACCTTAGCCCCGGGCGTATAAAAACTATCTTCAAAAATAAATTCTCCGGGACAGGAAAGAACGAATTCTTTTATAATTTCACCGTTACGTATAAGTTTGGCGCGAACACCGTCTCCGCTTATCCCTGTCCAGCTTACTCCGAAATGTATTTTTACCGGGCCACGGGATAAAATCTCCTGTCCCATAACGGCATATTTACCATCAGAAGCCTCGACATTAAAATGGTCAAGATCCAACCGGAGATCCGCGGACCGCCTCAGCGCGTACATTCTTCCGTTTTTCATCGCCTCAAGTATATCAGGCCGGGTATTCGCCCGGGCAATAAACACGGTCTGTACTTCGTCTATATCCTTGCCTCCCGCGTCTTTCTTACTGTGATACGACATTTCACCAATAGCCCATACAGGTTTTGCCCTGCCCCCGCCGCAATATTCCACAAGCAGTTTATCCCAGACTCCGCCAGGCCCTCCTATATCCCGGTAGCCCTCATAGAAACAACAAAACCCCGTATAATCAAGGCATTCCTCCATGTATTTTTTCGCGTTCCCCGCGGCATATCCCACATCCCCTTTTCTCTCATCTACCGAAGATTCCGGGCTGGACCAGAATGTCATGCCGCCCTTACTGTTGACATAATCTATCACTTCCTGATAAGGCCCCTTTCCTGCTTTGCCATGGTATTGGTCATACCTGGCCTGGGTGAACGGAAAATAGTGAGCCGCGAATAATATCCCTGCCAATATCAGCCCGTAGCAGAATATGTCCGGAAGGCAAATAAGTGAAGATTTTTTTTTAAGAAAAAAAATCCCGGAAGCGGCCAGTACGAAAGGCCACAGCATCCCAAAACTTTTCAAACCATAATACAGGAATCCGCCGTTGGACACTGTAGGTATCGCGCCGTAATCTCCGGGCGCCATACCGGCCACGATAAACTGTATATCCCAATCGTTTAATGTAAGGCCTTCTTTACCGAAAGGGCTGCCTGTCCAATAGTAAAAAGGCGCGACCTCCGCGGACATAAGTACGGTCATATCCTGTTTCTGTTTTTCTATTTCTGACAGTCTCCGGTAATATTCATCAAAACCATATTCTGTTAACGAACTCAATCGGACATTACGCTTTACTATGTTTCTGAACGGGAATAAGCCGTATTCCCATTGAGGCGCCAGGTTCTCCGTCAGAAAAACAGCGTTAATACCTCGCGTAGCGGCCATGGCCACAAGCTGTTCCGGGGAATAATCACCCGTGGATATAACGGAATTGAGGTGTATAAGCGCGCGGACAGGCACGGGAGCATCATTTCGATCCGCGCAAACTTTACCTGCGGAAAGAACCATTACGATAACCGTAAACAGTATTTTTTTCTTCATACTGTTTTCCCATTTTTTTGCCAGTCGCCTGAAAAGCGCCGGTATAGCTTATCCAATCTATCAACCATGAGATCCGAAGAATATTCCTTCCTCGCTTTTTCATATCCCGCCTGCCCCATACGGACAGCCGACTCTCTGTTATCCAGAAGTTTATCGATCGCTTCGAAAACAGCTTCGGCTGACCCGGGTTTAATGAGTATCCCGACATTCCCGGACATTACAGACGGTACGCCCCCCACACAGGTCGCTATAACCGGTTTTTTGAAAAACATAGCTTCTATAATGACTCTCCCCATGCCTTCGTTCAAAGACGACAGAACAAAAACATCCAGGCTTTTCAGAACCGGCCCGGCATTTTTCTGCCAGCCTTTGACAAAAAACCTTTTCTCCGCCCCCGCCGAAATTATTTTTTCTTCATATCTCTTTTTGAGGGCGCCCTCCCCCGCGAGAAGAAAATACACGTTGTCACGTTTCCTGATCTGGCTTATTGCCGCGTCAATAAAATAATCATACCCCTTTATTTCCGTAAACCTGCCTATGGAACCGATAAGCACACTATCATCCGGAATACCGAGCCCTGTTCTAAAGTTTTCTCCGCGGAGAGCCTGTTCTTCAAGCATAGCGAAATCGAGCCCGCTGGGTATCGACGTATACTGTTCCTTCCTGCCTATGCCAAACCTGAGCCATTCAGCGCATTCTGAATCAGTCAGGCCTATGATGCTGTCCGTAAAAAGTGCCGCCAGTTTTTCCGCAAGGATAACCATGCCTGTCACTATTTTTCCGAAATACGCGTAAAAAACATGCCCATGCGGCGTATAAACCAGAGCCTTAACGCCGGCCAGCCTGCCAGCGGCCCGGAATAACAGTCCCGCCTTATGGGAATGGGCATGAATAATATCGTATTTATTTTTACGGATAAAAGCGAATATTTTCAGAAAAGCGATAAGATCGCGTAAAGGGTGTATGTCTCTTATCAGGTCTTCTTCAAAAATGATACGTACACCCGAATTTTCCGCGAGCTTAATAAGGCGCTCATTAACGTTTTCGGTACGTCCGGCCATGAGATCCACTTCATAATCCTTTCCGGAAAGCCCGATAACGCTTAAAAGAGTATTCTCGGAAGAGCCTCCTCTATCGAGCCTGGTAATAGCGTGCAGTACTTTTATTTTTCTTGTGTGTGCCATAGGCATAATTATCCCATCGATCATTTTTCAGAGATATTGCCGAAGGGCCTCAGCCCTCGTATCCCAGGCAAACTCCGAGTTAGCCCTTCTCCTGCCGTTTTCCCCTGTCTCACGCGCGTAGTCTTCATCCCGCAAAAAGCGGAGCAGGGCTTCCTCTATCCGCGGCACGTCTTCAGGCTCCACCAGGATACCGCTTACGCCGTCCGCCACAGCCTCGGGAACACCCCCTGAATTCCCCGCTATTACCGGTTTACCGCAGGCACCGGCCTCAAGGAATACTATACCGAAACCTTCGACGTCTCCCGCCTCAGGTATATACCGGGGTACCAGTATAAAAACGTCACAGGCGTTGTAATAATTTACCAGGTCACCGTAACCTATTTCACCCGCGAAAATTACCCTATCCTGAAGATTCTCCCTGCCCGCGAGCGCCTCAAGCTCCTTTTTCTTCGGGCCATCGCCCGCGATCACATAAACGAACCCCGGATAATCCTTCACAATTCCCGATAAAGCTTTGATCACGTTATCATGCCCCTTTCTTTCCGCGAGCCTCGAAACCGATAAGATCATTTTTTCATCATCTTTGATCCCGAGTTTTTTCCTTATACCGCCGTCTCCTTTTGCCGGGTTAAAAATACCGGAGTCAACCCCCGGAGTACTGACAATTACCTTATCGGGAGCGGCAAGCGCGCGGCCGGTAACAACAGTTTTCGTGAAGTTACTGTTAGCTATTATCCGTTCGCTTCCGGAAAGTATTACTCTGAGCATATACCCTGTAACAGGATCCTTACTGAACTCAAGTATGTCCGCGGAGTAAACATATACAATGTACGGCACACGTTTCAGCTTTTTCATTACAAGGCCGGCCAACCCTGAGGAAAGTACCTGCGCGCAATGGTTCTTCCTTATATTACGGCTGTTACTCACGCGAAAAACGTGAACAACAAGCAAGAGAGTTCTGAAAAACCTCGCGGCCCGGCCGCCGCCTGAAGGGTATGATCTCCGGATAACATTACGCCTGCCGTCTGAAAAAGGCGTTTTATTCTTAACTGTAAGTATTATTATTTCATCCTCCGGAAGCCTCTTCCATAAATTATAGATATGAGTCGAAATCCCACCCGCAACAGGGGGGTATTCACTGCTGATACATAAAGTTTTTTCCCTGCCCGCATCCCTGAGTATATTGAGCAGTTTTGCCGCCATATTTTCCGGCGTAAATCCGGCCGCCCGTTTAAGCCCTTTTTCAACGCATTTTTCTCTCAGTTCTCTTTCGGAAAGGATCCGCCGCGTAGCCTCAGCCATATCCATGGGGCTATACGGGTCAAAATAAACCGCGGCGTCACCCAGCACCTCTGTCATAGGCGCGATACCCGACGCCGCTACCGGTATTCCGTTAGCCATTGCCTCAAGCGGAGGAATGCCGAACCCTTCAGCCAGTGACGGAAAAACAAACGCTGAAGCACTCTTTAAAAAAGTAAATATTTCTTCATGCTTCACATTCAAAACGGGTATCACTTTGCCTGTCAATCCCTTTGCTTCTATTGCCTTTTCTATTTTTTCGCACTCATCGCTCCCTCCGCCTACCAGAAAAAGCCGGTAAACGTTCTTTACAGGATCCGGAAGCATATTAAAACTGTCAATAAGCCTTTCTATGTTTTTATGGCGCTTAAAATTACCGGCATAAAGTATGTACGGATCATCCAGGCTGTATTTTTCCTTCAATACCGCGCTGTTACCGCCTCCGGTAAAAGGCGCGGCGGATCCTACCGCCGGGTATACGACTTCGATCTTTTCTTTTTCTATCCCGAAGGCGCCGGATACTTTATTTTTAGCGTCGTTTGAAAGCGTGATCACCTTCAGCGCCCTGCGGCCTGCGGCAAATGAATAAAGGTAAAAATGGATCTTTTCAAAAACGGACATTAACCCGCCGTATTTTGGGACAGTCAGAGGAATGATATCGCATATGGTATTCACGTACGGGCATACACGCCGTAAAGGTGTCTTTATATACGGAGAAAAAAATATGTCGATCTTATTACTTTTAAGAGCGCGCGGGAGGCGGTACTGGTCCCAGACAAACGTGTTTTTTTCTTCCACGATTTTCACGCTGCCCATACCGGACAAAATATCCGTATCAGTATGCTGGTCACAAAAAAATATAAATTCATCTTCCGGGGGCAGTACCGCGTTGATCAGAAAAGTGTGCAATATCGTGCGAAGCCCCGTATAGTGTCCTTTTTTAAATTCTCTCGCGTCTATTCCGATACGCATTACTGTCCTTTACTCTTTATCCAGCCGGCCCTGCCATTATCCACGAGTTCACGGTACAGGTCCGCCGTCTGCCGGGCATTCCGTTTTACGTCAAATAATTTTTCAGCCCGTTCCCTGGCCCTTTCTCCCATTTCCTTCCGTTTATTATCATCAGACAGAAGGCCCTCGATTTGCGCCACAAAATCCCTTATATCACAGGGATCGACCAGAACACCGGATATCCCGTTTTCAACAAGCTCCGGATTCCCTCCGTCATTCATAGCTACTACCGGCTTACCTGACGCCATGGATTCTATTACAGCCCTTGAACAGGCCTCTTTTTCAGTTACATTAACAGAAATATCCATAGCGGATAACAATTCAGGGATATCGTCCCTGAAACCGGTAAAAACAATATTCTTTTTAAGCCCCAGTATTTCGGAAAAACCCGTTAATTCACTCCTCCTGCCGCTGCCGGCCTCGGTGAATTCCCCCCCGACCACGAGGAACAAAACATCATCCCGCCTTTTGTTTATTATCGAAGCCGCCTCCAGAAAATAGTCAACGCGCTTTCTGGAATTCATATTTGAGACCACTCCCACTATTTTTTTCCCGCCGGCGGAAAACTCCCGGATTATTTTCTCTTTATCGGCTGAAGGATTGAACCTGGCAAGATCCACTCCGTTCAATATAACCGCTACCCTGGACGGGAGAGTATCCGCGGGGCCAAAGCGTCCGGCCACTGCCTTTGAGTTGCATATGATTTTATCAGGCAGGAAAAAAAACTTCGCGGTTACATCCTTTTCTCCGCCGTATAACATGTTACGTTCATGCCATATAACGGGGATGGAACAGAACTTTGCCACGCCAGCACCCAGTATATTATTTCTCGGCGTATATGAATGTATGAGGTCGATATTATGGGCTCTGACGTACTGTACCATAGAAAGCATTCTTTTTATTATCACGCCCGAATTCATCATGTTTAAGCGCGGTATTTCCAAAAAAGATACTTTTACGCCTTTTTTTTCAGCCTCCAGGCTGAAATCGCCCTTTGACGGTACAATAAGGTACAGAGCGAACTCTTTCCGGTCAAGGTTCTCCCACAGGTTAAGCAGGCTTCTTTCGCCTCCGCTTATTCCGCTTTTATTATGCAGGTAAAGTATATTATAGCTTCTCATGTCATTTTCTGTCTTTTTTTAAGAACCTCGTCGTATATCTCTTCAGTCTTTCTTGTCATTGCTTCATCGGAAAATTTTTTCACCTTTTCCCTGGCCTCTTCACCTATCCGCCGCGCCAGGAGAGAGTCCTCCATAAGACTGATCATAGCCTTGCCCAATGATACGCTGTCCCCGGGATGCACCAGTATCCCGTCGCGCCCGGATTCTATTATCTCCGGTATGCCCGCGTCATCCGTACCTATAACGGGTTTTCCCGCGGCCATAGCTTCCAGGACCGTGAGCCCGAACGCTTCATTGAACGTCGGGAACACGAAGATATCCATAACGTCCAGGATATCTTTTATATCCACGCGCTTACCGGCGAAAATCACCCTGTCGGAAATACCGAGTTTACAAGTTAAGGCCTTCAGTTCCCCTTCCAGTTCGCCATACCCGACTATCAGGAATACACAATCCGGATATTTCTCAAATACACGCGGGGCGGATAATATTAGATCCCTGTGCCCTTTATCCGGGATCAGACGCGAAATATTTCCTATCACCAGGGCCCCGTCTTTTATCTTAAATTCCTTACGGAGCTCCGTTTTTTTCACTTCGCAGGCCGCGGTACTGAACTCTTCAAGGCCTATTCCATTATGGACAACTGATATCCCGGCCGGTGCTATCCCGGTTTTGGACATCAGATATTTCTTAACCGTCCCGGATACACACAGTATCCTGCCCGTAAAACCTGACATCATCCTGTAACGGACGCAATGGCTTGCCTTTACGGGGAACGGATAACTGTGTATATCTATTATCTGCGGCGTCCTGGTAATCTTAGATGCCAAAAACCCCGTCAAATCGGCATCCATAAAATGCGTATGTATAAGATCCGCGGATAATTCTCTTATAATGCCGGCAGTCTTTAAAATGGTGTCAAGCGAGACCACTCGCTCCGTTCCGATTTTAATGACATTTGCCCCTGTCGCTTTTATAGCCTCGACGAAATCTTCACCCGGCCCCCAGTACATTACGCTGACGCTGTATCTTTGCCTGTCGATTTTCCTGCAAAGATTAAACACAACCTTTTCAGCGCCTCCCATGCCAAGCGCGGGAATAATATGTAAAATATTTATTTTCTTCTGCATAACGCGAGTAAATACCGGCTCCTTTTTAAACTTAACGCCGTAAACAACCT
>JBDRAX010000123.1:0-3707 GCA_043823375.1 Candidatus Omnitrophota bacterium
TTTTGTCATCCATGTTTTTATTGTCGCGCTCCTTACTGTTGGAATAGTACGTATACTCGGCAATATAATGATCATTTACGGGAGGAAACTTCTCGTGCTTTCGGTCCTTATAGGGTATATCTTAAACTGGGCGTGGTATTATTTCCATTTTTTAGGCAGTAACGGGCTGGATAAGATCGAGTTTGGACTTATTGTTCCCGGGCTTATGGCATACTGGATGCAGAGGCAGGGCGTAGTTGAAACGGCCGCTTTGGCGCTTACCGGGGCGGTTCTCATCAGATTTATACTTGTTGTGATCACAGGGGGGGCGGTAACCTTATGATAATTCCCAATAAAATCAATAAAATTACGGTCATACTGCTGGGGATATTTTCCGCCGCGGTAATATGGGGGGCGCATATCGCGGTGTCGGGCGCTAAATGGTTCGTGTATAAACGTGCCGCGGCTGAAATTATGCTGAAAGCGGAACAGGAACTTTCTGAAAGAATACAGATCAACGGGTTCGGGGATATCGCCAAAGGCGCGCCTTATTTTGAAAATAAAAAAATTAACCTCGCTAATCTGAAGTTCCTTAAATTCCTCATAGGCCCGGATAAACAATCTCCTCTTATTACTACGGAAGGAAAGTTACTCGCCAAGCTGGGCGCTACAAATCCTAATTTCGCGGCTATTGTCGTGGATTTTTTCCGCCAGGCCGGGGTAGAAGAAGGAGATGTTATAGCTGTCGCGTTTTCAGGCTCTCTACCCGGGGCGAACATAGCCGTCCTTTCCGCCGCGAAAGCTATGAACCTTACGCCTGTTATAATTTCTTCCGTAGGCGCTTCAAGCTGGGGCGCCACATCGCCGGACATGAGCTGGCTTGATATGGAAAAATATCTTTTTGACCGCGGGATTTTTCCATACAGGTCTGTCGCCGCGTCAATGGGAGGGAAAGACGATATACAGGAAAAAAAGACAGACGAAGAAAAAAAGGTACTTATTGATATTATCAAGCGCAACGAAATTGAACTTTTGTATGAAGAAGACGTGGAAAAGAACACAATGGTCCGGCTGGCTACCTATGAAAGATACGCCCAGGGAAAACCCGTCAAGGCTTTTGTGAATTCCGGGGGTGACAGCGCGGTTGTCGGCATAAAAAGTTTCAGAAAATATATACCGCATGGAATTGTTACTGAGCTTCCATTAGAAAAATTCCCGCGTAAAGGTGTTATTATGGTTATGGTAGAGAAAGGTATCCCTGTGATCAATCTGAAAAATATTCAACGGATATTTAAAAAATATAAGATGTCTCTGGTGCCGGAAAAATTCCCCGGGATAGGTGATGGAAAAGTATACATGGATAAAAAAGTTAATCTGCGCGTGGGAATTATATGCTTTTTCGCGCTGATCTTAATTTTTGTCGTGATCATAAACCTCGATATTTACTTATTTCCTCATATCGTTGAAAAAGCCCGTAAGATCAAAGAAATTCTGTGTAATGAACGTTAAAGATCTATTCTGTGAAAAACCTGAAAGAGGAGATTTTCGCGAGCATATTGATCGAAACCTGCCATACATAGTCGCGGTCGGCAATAAAAATATAAGCAAATCCTTTTGATTGCGCGCTTTACTCATTTAGGATGTCCTCCGCTATATGTGTTAAGGCATAAAAAGTTTGAAAAATAGCGCGGGATGTAATATAATACAATGCGCGCAAACCTGAGTTATCGGTAATACAAAGATATCTATATCCAAACAAAATTAGACAAAGAAAAGTCAAAATCTGATCATGCTATACAAAAAAAGTATCGCTATAAACAATAAAATCTGTGAATGCCATGACAAAGCGCTATAGAAAAATTACCGCGGTTCTTACATCTGTACTGTTTCTGATAACTGACATTAAATCATACGCTGATTTTAATCTCGCGGCCGCGTCACAGTTTTCTCCTCTTGAACGGGAAATACTTTATGATGTGATGAAGGTAAAAGCGAACTTGCTTTATTTGTTGAATGAAGACCCTGCCAGGCATAAAACCATACGTACTTTTGTTGACAATGTTTTGGAAAAAAATGAATCAAAAGCATTGCTCCTGAAAAATTCCTCTGAAAAAGAAGAAGATATTTTATATCAGTTTAATGAAGGTATGAAGTTCCTTGACGGATGCCTGGTCCCGTGTATTGCCAAGGGGAGAAAATACTGGGCTTATGTAACGCGGAGCGCGGAGGATCAGAGCTATGAAGTAGAAGCCTACCTTGAAGATGAAAAGGACCGGGGGCTTATCGGGAAAATGCGCGCTGTAAGAAAAGAGGGGTCTATTTATACCGATCAGGAACTGATAGACCGGGATATCAACGAGCACGAAAGGCTGATCGACTGGGTGCTTAAGAAAAAAGCGCGCGAAGGGCTTTTATCTTCCATCCCGCTTGAAAACAGCCTGACGCAGGATGTGCTGAGTATCCTGCGGGAGATGAACGCTGAAACCTTATATGATGAATTCAGAGCTCTTTCCGCGGAAGGAAAACTCTTCCTGGTAAAAGGGGATAACTCCTCCCTTAAATTCGCGGGCCATGCTTCGGACCGCGGTATTTATCTTGTAGAGGGAAAAGGTGATAACGTGCCTTTGCTTTTTTGGGAAATAATGAAAAGATGCGGAACGCGGGAAGAAAAGGAAAATGTGATAAAAGACGCTGTCGTAAAATGGCTTAATGGCGATACGTCAGTCCTGAAAAATAGCCTGCCCGGCATAAACAGTATGTCATTCAAAGTTCTTAAATATACCGAAACCCGTGCTTACCGGGGGAGCGAGGAAAAAAGCAGTTCTGATAACTTAGCATCATTTCTGGTCAAATGGTTGTCCACGGACGACAGGGAAGCTTTTGGAAATTTTCTTAAAATAGAAGCGGCAACGCCTAATAAACAGTTTATCTTTCCAGCGATCGTAACCCATTTTGTTGACCGTTTGATGGATAACCCTGTACAATTCATACCGCCTGAACGATATGAAAAATTTTTATTAATTTTGCAAACGTATTTAAGCCGTGAAAAGGCCATGGCATGGCATTGCCAGGAAATAAACGCGTTAATCTTGAACCTGCGCAATATGACGGCGGAAAAAAACAGGGTATACCTGGAAACGACAGTTTTTATAACGCCAAATTACACGGAAATAGCGCGTGGCATTAATCAATTGTTCGGCGCTTACCGTACCGAATACTTTTCAGGCCTGCCGTACAGCGCTTACCAAGAGAGCGCCCAGGACCTTCGCGCGTTACATCATATGAGAGCGGCGGATTCTGTGCTGGAATATTTTTCCGCCCATAAGATGGGGCTGGAGGAAGTCCTCAACGAAATACGGGAAATAGAAAGCGCGGGCCTTCATCCTAACTATGCGTTTTATCTGTACACTCAATTTCTCGGTAAAGTATTCAGCGAGCAGGCTAAAGACTTGTTCAGTCGTCTACTTAATGGGGAATTAGGAGAAAATACTCCTCCTTTTGAAGACGCGCTTAATACTTTTAGAAAAGGGTCACAAAATATTCCCGGAGTTTTCCGTGTGTTGCTTGATAGAAAACCAAAACATCACCAAACCGCTGCTTACATTAGAAGCCCCGGAAAAGTTACTCAGGGCCTTCCGAGAAGCGAGTTAGCGCCTATCGTGATAGAAAATCTTTTAAATAAATTCGCTGAAGACGGGAATTATGAAAACTTTATTACAAAATTTTAC
>JBDRAX010000124.1:0-3395 GCA_043823375.1 Candidatus Omnitrophota bacterium
GTAGAAATTGTTAATATGAAAAATTCAGTTCAAACTTGTTCAGCGTTCGCCGCGCTGGTTATAACTTTTGCAGCGGGGACATATGGAAAATCCCTCATGCCTGCTGTCAATATACGTTCCGGCGCATATCGGGCAGTGCCAGATATATTTTTCATCCGATGAAAAAGTTTTCAGCCTGGTACCGAAATCAAAAAAAGACCATATCAGCAGAATGAATACGCTTGAAAACAGTAAGTATATGAAAAGAACCATGGAGATGTCAAGCTTAATCATCATATTCTCCTGTTTCGAAAATTATTTCCCGTATCAGCCAATCATCATTTAATGTATAATTCTTCGCCGGCTCAAAGATCCAGCGCCTGATATATTCCGTTACGAGAATATCAAGATTCGGATATCCGGTCTTTGTAAGGAGTTCCACGCTTTTCACAGTACCCGATTTATCAACTAATATACGGGTTCGTACTTTGTACACGGCCTTTTCACCGTACATCCCTCCGGGAAATGAAGGCATTTCAGGCCTGTATATGACTTTACGCGAATTTTCATCGTTTTTCAAGCCCGGAGCGGAAAACCTCGGATTTTTCGAGGAATTATTCTGTGCCGTGTCAAGGAAGATACCGGGAACGGCCTTGAACCCGGTCAGCCCGGCTATTATCTGACTCTCTACTTTTTTTTCGAAATTTTCCGGGAATCGCGGGACTTCGGGTTCCACTTTTTCCATCGGGATCTCAAGGAACGAGTCTTTCTCCGGATCTGAAGTATTGCCGTAAAGTGTCTCGAGGGGATTTGTTATGTTTTCCAGCATTATGTCAAAAGCGGTTTTACTTAATATCGGTCCCAGAAAATCTATCCGGGTGAAACTGGCGTCGCGTTTTAAACTGCCGGGCGTGACCAGGCCTATCGCCGACATGAAGAAAACATGCAGGCTCAGGGAAAGCAATAAGGCTATTCTTAAATTTCTGGTTATCATATTCCCGCTCGTAAATTTTCAGTTTATCCGTCAGAACAACGCTCTGTGTCCACAAGGCAGAGTCATTCGTGTCCGGTATAACTCAATTAACAAAAGCTTTACAGAGTTCATTGTGTTGTAGCGATATTTATCTGTTTTATGTCAAGCTGCCTGCATTTGTCCCAGATCTCTATTACTTTTCCAAGGTCCGAATCTTTGTCCGCTTTTATTAGAAGAGATTGTCCGTCCCTGGACGCGACAGCGATCCTGGAAAGGAGCTCATCGCTGTCTACCGGCCTTTCTCCTATGAAAACTTCATTTTTTTCCGTTATGGTCACAACCAGCAGTTCCCTGTGCAGGACTTCACTTGTAACGGCTTTCGGCAGGTTCACTCTTATCCCGGGCTGAAAAATAAAGCTCGATGTAAGCATAAAGAATATCAAGAGGAGAAAGACCACATCTATTAACGGGGCGATGTCGAGCCGGCCTTTTTCTATAAAAACTTTCCGTTTAAGCTTCATCTTCTTCATCCCTCTTGGTCCCGAGAATGTTTATAAGATCGGTAGCGCTTTTTTCCATTTCCAGGACAAATCCGTCCACTTTACTGACAAGAAAATTATACGCGACATAAGTCGGTATCGCTACGGCAAGCCCCGCGACGGTCGTAATGAGAGCTTCCCATATTCCGCCGGCAAGGTCGCCCGGATTTACGGACATAAGGACCGTCGCTTTCTGTTCTATGACCTGAAACGATCTGACCATACCCGTTACCGTACCCAGAAGACCGAGAAGCGGCGAAATATGCGCTATAGTGGCCAGGGCACCGAGGTTTTTTTCAAGGCGCGGCACTTCATGCAGGCCAGCGTCTTCTATCGCTTCCTTGATCTCAAGACGCGGCCGGTCATGCTTAAGTATCCCAGCTTTCAGGATATGCGCTATCGGCCCCGGCATAGCGTTACATTTATCTATGGCATCTATGATCTTATTTCTCCGCAGGGTCTCTGAGATATCTTCCATAAAATCTTCCGTGTTTATTTTTGCCCTGTGAAGCTGCCACAACTTTTCCAGTACTACCGCGAAAGCTATCACAGAGCACAAAATGATCAAAAACATTAAAGGCCCGCCCTTAATAATCAAATCCCACATATCTATCTGTCCTCCTTATTGGCGCCTCCGGGATAGCGGCGCTTATATCCGCTTGAACCGGAGCCGTGCCTGTTCCCGGCTCATCTGCCGTATTGTTTTAAAAGTTTTATGCGCTCTTTGGCGATATCAGCTTCTTTTCCTTTTTCTTCAGCCAGTTTGTGATAAATATTCAGCGCTCTGTCATTCTGTCCGTTCTTTTCCAGGAGTTCCGCGCATCTGAGCCGGGAACGCAAAACCCAGAATTTCCCGCCGGGATATCGATATTCCACTTTAAGATATTCTTCGACGGCCGCCTCTTCCATACCGGCTTTTTCGTAACACTCCGCCAGGTCGAATTGTATCTGCGCGTTAGTCTCGGAGTTTTCCTGGGTAAGCGCTATTTTAAAATACTCGATGGCCAGTTTGAAATTCGATTGTATTTTGAGGATCGTTCCTATCCTGTTATTGGCGATATTCGTAATGCCGCTTCCGGAATACTTCTGGATCAGGGTCTTATATTGATCGACTGCCAGATCGTATTCTCCACTATTCCGGTATATATCGCCGAGAGCCAGTATGGCCTGCGGGGACCATTTGCTTGACGGCGAGTTCTTAACTATACTTTCGAACTGTTCCAGGCTGTCGTCGAAACGCCCGTCTTCGTACATGACCCAGCCGAGCCAGTAGGACGCGTCGTCCGCGAACGGGCTGTTCCCATAGTCCATGATAACTTCCCGGAAATACTGCTCCGCTTTCTTGAAATCCCCGCTTGAATAGTAATACTGGCCGAACCATAATTTTGTCCCGGCTGTAAACCGTGTATCTTTGTCATTGTCCAGTATCTGTTCAAACAGACTGAGAGCTTTTTGTTTTTCTCCCTGTTCATAATATGACCACCCGAGATAATAAATGGCTTTACTCCGGGTATTATCATCACGGGAGTTCTTTATGATATCCTCATACTTCCCGGACGCCATAACGTATTCACCGTTGTTATATAGCGCCGTTGCTTCCTGTATCCGCGCTTCATCCCAGAGGTTACCCGATGGGAAGTCGTTTATGATAGTACTAAAATTAAAAGCCGCTGTTTTATAGTCCCCTTTTTCGGAATACAAAAGGCCTGCCTGGTAATGCGCTTTATCCCGCAGTACGGACTCCGGAAAATTCACTATCAGTGATTGAAACGCGAGTATAGCGGCGTTTTTTATTACCATATTTTTTTGGAGCTTAACGACTTCATAAAGTGCCCTGTCCGCCCCTATGCTTTTGGGGAATTAACGTAAAAACCGGTCAAAAAAATATAAAGCCACACTGTTTT
>JBDRAX010000125.1:0-4345 GCA_043823375.1 Candidatus Omnitrophota bacterium
GAACTTCTATGGATAAGGACAGGTTCAATGATTTCACCGAAGGCATGGTCACACTTCCGCTCATATATCTTCTCGAAAGATGCTCACCGCGGGAAATGGCGCGTATTAAATCGGTTTTCGGTAAACAACCCCCTAATCTTAAAGATCTTGAAAAACTGGCAGAAATGATGGAGACATATAACGTTCCGCAGGATGTCATGAAAAAAGCTAATGAATTCCTGGATGAAGCAGAGCGATCGATCGATAATAATTACTATGCTGACATATCATCAAAATTTGATCTATTATCCTTGATAAAGGAGCAGGCGGAAAATGTCCAGAGTAGTGATCGCGGGTGGAGGTTTTGCGGGCGTTAGCGCTTTGAAGACTCTCGCTAAAACTCCTGAAAACAATAAAGGTGAGATAGAAATATCGCTAATAGATAAAAAGCCATATTTCGAATTTCTTCCAATGCTGCCTGATGTCGCGGGCGGATGGCTCGGACCTGAGCGCCTTAGACAAGAACTTAAAGAACTGGCCTCACTTTCGAACGCCAATTTCATACACGATAGAATAGAAAAACTGGATCTTGAAAAAAAGAATATTACGACTACTGGACAGGATATCCCATATGACCATCTTATCCTTGCCACCGGTTCCGAAACGAACTTTTACGGTAATAACCAGCTTCAAAATACCTGTGCTCATATAGATACTGTCGCTGACGCGGTTTCTGTACTTGAGAGCATGCCAAAAAAAAATACCCCAGAAGAGACAAATATCGTCGTAGTAGGCGGGGGGTATACCGGAATCGAAGTGGCGTCTAATCTCGATATTCTTCTCAAAAAAAATAATATAAAGCATAGAACATATATCGTGGAGCAGGCAAAAGAAGCTCTTATGACGTTGCCTGAGTGGATGAGAGACGAGGTTAACAAAGAGCTGCTAAAACTTGGGATCGAGACAATGTGCGGTAGATCCGTAAAGGAATATGACGGCGGCACAGTGACTCTTTACTCCGGCGAGACTTTTCGGAACGCGGTTTGTATATGGGCCGCGGGGGTTAAGACGCCTCAATTCATAGAAGATGCCGGCTTTCCTGCAGAAAGATCGCGTGTTGTTGTGGATCAGAACCTGCGGCCTGCCGGTAATAAAATAAAAGATGTTTTCGTTGCTGGTGATACGGCATATTTCGAATATACAGAAGACGGGAAACCTTTAAGAATGGCCGTTATGTTTTCAATGGGAGAGGGAAAGACAGCGGCCAGGAACGTTATTAACAGCATAAAAGGCAAGCCGCTTGCCGAATATAGGCCTTTAGACCTGGGATATCTGATCCCTGTGGCCAACGGGAACGCGCCTGGAAAGGTACTGGGTTTAAATATACACGGATTTTCAGGTTATTTAATGCATTATTTTATGTGTATTTATAGGGCGGAACCGGCTAAAAGGTGGGGCATAATAAAGGATATATTCTTTAAGATCTCAAAAAAATAAAGGAGGAAAAATTCATGGATAACATTAAACCTGTTGATTGGGGACTCTTGATACTGCGTATAGGAGTCGGACTTATAATGGCAGCCCATGGAGCGCAGAAATTATTCGGGATTTGGGGCGGTCCCGGAATAGAAGGTTTTGCTCAAATGATGAAAAGCATGAACTTTGATCCGCCTGTTTTATGGGCATGGATAGCTGGCATTGCCGAATTCGGAGGCGGCATTTTACTCGCACTTGGCATATTACCCAGGATCAGTGCCGCTTCTATAGCCGTTACTATGTTTGTGGCCGCTTTTTTTGTGCATGGAAAAGCGGGGCTTTTCGCTTCCAACGGCGGATTTGAGTATCCCTTGATGATATTACTTGTGTCGCTTTCTATTGTGATCTCAGGAGGGGGCAAACTTTCTTTATTTAACAAATTATAAGTGAGCAGGGGGCGATACTATGAAGAAAATATTACCGATTTTTTGTATGATGCTTTTCTTTTCAGCGCAGGCTTTTCCTCATTGTCAGATACCCTGCGGGATATATAACGATGATATGAGATTGGATATGATGGAGGAGGATATACTAACTATCGAAAAGTCAATGAACCAGATAGACCATCTATCGTCAGAAGAAAAAAAAGATTATAATCAGATAGTGAGGTGGGTTGAGAATAAAGATGATCATGCGGATAAAATAAGTGATACGGCGACGTATTATTTTATGGCGCAGCGCGTAACGCCTGTTGACATGAAAGATAAGCGGGGATATGAGTTGTACGCGAGAAAACTCGCTCTTTTACACCAGCTTGTTTTCTATTCAATGAAAGCCAAGCAGACTACAGATATTTCTTATGTGGATAAAATGAGGGTGGTTTTGAAAGAATTTAGAGCCGCGTACTCTCAATAAAAACGCGCGCAAAAGGATCAATGATGGAAAAACATATTTTGGATAATACAGTGAGTTCTGTTCTTTTAAATCAAAACCTGGGAGTGTTGGCTACAACGGGGGAGGAGTACCCCTACACATCTCTTGTCGGGTTTGTCCCGACTGAAGATATGAAAAATATTATTTTTGCGACAATGAGACAGACAAGAAAATACAACAATATAAAAAAACACCCCAGAGTTTCAATCCTGGTTAATAGCAGCACCAATAGCACTGAAGATTTTAAAGATGCCGCGGCTATTACTATCATGGGAGAGGCAGTTCCTTGCTCCGGGCAGGAAAGAAAAAAAATGGAAGATGTCTACCTGAAACGGTTCCCTTTTCTTGAGGATTTCATTAAAAACCCTTCATGTGAGATAGTAATAGTAAAGGTGGACAGGTATATATCAGTTACAAAGTTCCAAAATGTAAGGGAAATAGAGATTATCTAAAAAAGATAATATCATTTAAAAGGAGACATGAGGAAGAATATGGAAAAATTTATAAAACCAAAAGTATTCTCAAGTAAATGTTTAGGTTTTGCGGCTTGCAGATGGAACGGAGATACAATCCCCGATAGATTCATTGAAAGCTTGAAGCCGCATGTTAATTTTATTACTGAGTGTCCTGAATCCGCGATAGGACTCGGGGTTCCCCGCGACCCTATAAGAATAGTTCTGGAAAACGATAAATACGCCTTGCGGCAGCTGAACACAAGTAAAGATGTGACAAAAATAATGGAAAAATTCTCAAAAGATTTCGTATCTGCCATTAAAGAGACGGATGGATTTATACTAAAAGACCGTTCACCGTCATGTGGGCTAAAAGACGTAAAAGTATACAGGAGTCTGGAACCGGGAAGCTCTACAGGGAAGACAAGCGGTTTTTTCGCGAAGGAGGTCTTGGAAAGGTTCGGTAATCTTGCTGTTGAAACGGAGACGAGGCTGACAAACTTTAATTTGAGAGAAAATTTTCTGACAAGGATCTTTCTTTCCGCTAAATTCAGAAAACTTAAAGCCAAGCCAAGTATGAAAGATCTGGTAAAGTTTCAAGCGGAAAACAAATTGCTCCTGATGGCATATAACCAGAAAGAACTCAAAGTAATGGGGCAGATAGTTGCCAATCATGATAAGAAAGAAATTAATGACGTTATTGAAGATTACCGGGAACATTTATATAAAGCATTAGCAGGGCTTCCCAAGTATACTTCAAATATTAACGTAATGATGCATGCGTTAGGATATTTTTCAAAAAAACTTTCATCCGACGAGAAAAGATTTTTCTTGAATACCCTTGAAGAGTACAGGAGAGAGCAGGCTCCTTTGAGCGTCCCTCTAAGTCTTCTCAGATCATATATTGTGAGGTTTAAAGAAGACTATTTAATGCGGCAGACCTTTTTTGAGCCATATCCTGTGGAATTTGTTGCTGTAAGAGATTCCGGAAAAGGGCGGGCGAGATGAGGAAAAAGACAGTAATAGTTAATGATATTATGCAGAAAAACTACAGGTACGTCTTATCTGAACCTGCAGGTAAAAATTTTCATCCAGACTTCAAGCCGGAGCTTACTCCGAAACAAATGCTTAAGATGGGTGTTTTTGGCGGAAAGTACATGACGGATTGCAGGAAAGAATTCCCCGCTGATTGGTATAAAGGCGCGAAATTATGTTCTAAAAAACATGACCTAAAGTTAAATCACTTCGGTATTAACGCAAGTAAGCCTTTAAGCTATTGGATAAAGAAAGGGTGGATATATTATCAAGACCCCCGTGGCTGGTTTCAGTGGTATTGCCGTTATTATATGGGCCGAAGATTGCCAATAGAAGATGAGCGGCAGATCGCCAGATGGAAAGCTATGACAAGGCATATAGCGCAGATAAAGATAAATTGCGGCAAAGGGGACATTACCTGCCGTCCCAAACAGAGACAGGCGCTTCTTCACTGGGCGTATGATAGCAGG
>JBDRAX010000126.1:0-11258 GCA_043823375.1 Candidatus Omnitrophota bacterium
CAGCGGTTCAGTAAAGGGTAAATTTTTGTATGACGATTATCTCCTCGTAAAAGACAATCAGTTTATAAAGAGCCCGGCGTATCTCAAGGATATATTTACGTCGGATACCGCGCGGGGCGCCCGGAGGAGCCTTGGTTCTTACCGGCCTTTTCAGCTTTTGACATATATGTCGGATCATGTAATGTGGGGCGCGCGGGAGGAGGGATACCACATTACGAATATATTCCTGCACATCTCGGCGGCCTTCGCGCTTTACTGGATGCTGACGGTGCTCTTCGGGGATCACGCGCTGTCTTTTTTTACGTGTTTATTGTGGGCCGTCAACCCTTTGCACACAGAGGCTGTTATGTATATATCCGGCCGGGCTGACCCGCTCGCGGCGCTTTTTATTTTTTCGGGCATGGCTTTTTACGTTAAGAGCGCGCGGTCCGGGCCGAAGATCTTCTATATCGCTTCTCTCGTATGTTATTCTTCGGCGCTTTTGTCGAGGGAGAGCAGTCTTGTGTTCCCGTTGCTTATCGCGCTGTATCACTTTTCGTTTAAGGAAAAGATACCGGTATACAGATTCGCTGGAATAGCGGGCCTTTCCGCGTTGTATGCGGCGGCAAGGTTTACCTTGCTCGGGCACATACTTGAAACTATTCATGAGAACACGCGCCTTATTGAAAGAATACCGTCTTTTTTAGCGGCGGCGGCAAATTACATGAAGCTGGTCATTATGCCTTTTGGGCTTCATATGGAATACGGCAAAAGGCTTTTTTCTTTTACGGACCCTCTGGTTATAGGCGGAGGCCTGTTACTGGCGGCTATGGCCTTTTTTCTGATCGCGGAAAGAAAAAATAAAATAATATTTTTTTCGATAGCATGGGCGCTTTTAACGCTTTTGCCTCACTCGAATATCTTTCCGGTCAACGCTTATATGGCCGAGCACTGGCTTTATCTCCCCCTGGCCGGAATATCTCTGGCCGTTTCGTACGGGGCTCTTGTTCTGTACAGGAAAGACGGGTTCCGGGTTACGGCTGTAATCGCCATGGCGTTTATTACCGCGTATTATTCGTTGATAACGTTCAGGCAGAGTGAATACTGGAAAGACCCTGTTTCTTTTTATACCGGCACGCTTAAGTATCCGCCGGGTAATTCCCGGATATACAATAATCTGGCGAATACTTATGAAGGAGAAGGCCGTGTCGAAGAGGCCGTAGCTTTATGGAAAAAAGCCATACAGATAAGGCCTGATTATTCGGAGGCGTACAATAACCTTGCCGTGACATACGCTGGAATGAAAAGATATAAGGAAGCCGCCGAAATGTTCGAAAAAGCCATAAAGCTCGATCCCGGGATCCCCGAATTGTATAACAACGCCGGAAATGTCTATTTGAACCTGGGAAGAGGAGAAGAGGCGAGGGCATCTTATGAAAAAGCGATAGCCCTCAATCCGTATTACGCGGACGCGTATTTTAATATGTCGCGCATGTGTTATAATGAAGGCCGGTACGGCCAGGCTGTCCGGGACTGTGATATGGCTGTCAGGTATGGCTATAAAGTTGAGCCCGGATACCTGGAGGAGATCAAAAAATACAGGAAAAAATAGGGGTACCTTTTTTTGCGGCTCGTTTTAAGATGGGCTGTTTCCGTAAAAAAGCGCGGTGGTGATCCCTGATAGGAGTATGAGGGTGATGAATACGCATGAATTTTATATGAAACACGCGCTGGCTCTGGCATATAAGGCTTTTGACGCGGATGAAGTCCCTGTGGGAGCCGTCATAGTATACAGAGGCCAGATAATAGCGCGGGCGCATAACCAGATAAAGACCCTTAAGGATCCGACGGCGCACGCTGAAATGATAGCGATCACCCAGGCCGCTTCATATCTCGATAACGAGCGGCTTATTGATTGCGATATATATGTAACCCTTGAGCCGTGCGCCATGTGTACCGGGGCTATGGTGCTTGCCCGCGTCAGAAACCTTGTGTACGGGGCGATAGATTCTAAATCGGGCGCGTGCGGTTCTGCCGTAGACCTTATCCGGCCGGGCCTTTTTAATCATACTATTCAGGTAACAGGAGGGATAATGGAGCCTGAATGCCGGACTGTACTGCGGGACTTTTTTATGGCAAAAAGGGACTGAAGTGTTTCATGGATCTGACGGGATATAAAGCGTTATTTGAATATGCTTAAGGCTGTTCGCCTTACAGGGGGCTTCCGGCGGGTTAATATCCCCTGAAGCTTTTGCCGCTGTCCGGAGGGTTTGAACCTTCGAGACATGCCCGGAAGATTTTCTTGACACAGTGCGCCCCGCGGTGATATAATCACTTTGTCGTTTGATGAGGCAAAGAAGCCCCTGGAAACTGTGAAGTTGCTGGGGGCTTCTTTTTTTTTATCCGTTCGCCGGCCGGGGCGCGTGGCGGGCTGAACGGAAGGCGTCCGCGGTGAAAGTCTTGAAGATAATCAAGAAGGCCGCGAAAAGTAAGGGGTTTAGCAGTATCTCCTTAAGTTCCGGCGAGGGAACACCAAAGGCAAAGTTGCCCGGTATGACCATGAAGGTCATTTTTAAATGGTTAGTTTTTGAAAAGAAAAAATTTTTTAAAAAACAATGCCAATATTTTGGGCAAATTCTGGTCAGGAGAGTATACTATGAAGGAGAAAGAAAATTATATCGATATCGAAAGTGTGTTCCTGTCGTCGGGAAAAGGAAATATCTATGGTAAAGTCATAAACGGCACGGAAAAACTGTTGATAGAGAAGGCGCTTAACAAATCTTTCGGCAATCAATCAATAGCCGCCAAGATCCTGGGGATCAACCGTAACACCTTGAGGATGAAAATAAAAAAGATGGATATTGAAGTTAAAAAATTCAGGATCTGACGCGGGAAGGGAAAAAATGAAATTTAACCATTTACCTGAAAAACAGGGTTTATATGACCCGGCTTTTGAACATGACAGTTGCGGCGTGGGTTTCGTATGCCACATAAAGGGAGAGAGATCTCATGAAGTGGTATTGAACAGCATTAAGGTCCTGGAGCATATGAGCCACAGGGGAGCGGTAGGAGCTGATCCCGAGACCGGAGACGGCGCGGGGATATTGATGGGGATACCGCATGAATATTATAAAGAAGTATGTTCTTCTTCCGGCATAAACCTGCCGGAAGCCGGAAAATACGGGACAGGTATCGTATTCATGCCGCGCTCCGCGGAGGACAGGGCGTGGATATCGGGGGTGTTCGACGAAGCCGCGAGATCCGCGGGGCAGAAGATACTCGGATGGAGGGATGTCCCCGTGGATGATTCCACGATAGGGAAAACCGCCCGGGAAACACAGCCGGTTATCAGGCAGGTATTTATCTCCGGAGAGGCCGCGGGCGGTATGGATCTTGAAAGGAAACTTTATATAATCAGAAAAAGGGTGGAAAATAAAGTCCGGTCTTCCTCGATCAGTGGAAAAAGCTTTTTCTATATTACGAATATTTCTTCACGCACAGTCAGCTATAAAGGGCTTCTTATGCCGCGTCAGGTAAAAGACTATTATCCTGAGATCAGGGATCCGAGAGTTAAAAGCCCTCTGGTCCTGGTGCATTCAAGGTACAGCACAAACACTTTCCCCACATGGGACCTGTCTCAGCCGTTTCGTTTTCTGGCGCACAACGGAGAGATCAACACACTGAGGGGGAACATAAACTGGATGCGGGCGCGTCAAGGCCTGCTTGAAAGCGTATTTTTCAGCGGGGATATGATAGAAGAACTTAAGCCTGTGATAGTTCCCGGAGGAAGTGATTCCGCGGCTATTGATAATGTTTTGGAACTGCTTACTTTATCGGGCAGGTCTCTACAGCACGCGATGATGATGCTTGTCCCGGCCGCGTGGGAACAGAACCGCCTTATGGATGAAAAACTCAGGGACTTTTATGAATATCACGCGTGTTTTATGGAACCGTGGGACGGGCCTGCCGCGATAGCGGTTACCGACGGGACAAGGATAGGAGCCGTACTTGACAGGAACGGCCTGCGGCCCGCGAGGTACATAGTCACAAAAGATGATCTCGTGGTAATGGCCTCGGAAGTGGGAGTCTTGGATATCGCGCCTTCAAATATACTGAAGTCGGGCCGGCTGGAACCCGGGAAGATATTTTTCATTGATACCGCAGAGGGGAGGATAGTAGAAGACGAGGAGATAAAAGAGGGCGTGTTTTCGCGGAAACCTTATGGAGAATGGTTGAAAGGTAATCTTCTGGAACTGGAAAATATCAGGGAGCAAGGCGCGATCCCTGAAGAGAAGGAAAATACTGTATCCCTGATGAAGGTTTTCGGATATACGCGGGAAGATCTGAAAACTATAATAACACCTATGGCTGAAGAGGGGAAAGAGCCTGTAGGGTCAATGGGCGTTGATATTCCGCACGCCATACTTTCAAAAAAACCGCAGGTATTATACAGTTATTTCAAACAGCTTTTCGCGCAGGTTACAAACCCCGCTATCGATCCCATAAGAGAAGAGCTTGTTATGAGCCTTGAGAGTTATGTGGGGGCGCAGAAAAACATACTGGATGAAACGCCTCAGCACGCGCGTAAACTGCGGGTAAAATCCCCCGTGCTTTCTGACCGGGACCTGGCCAGGATAAGGGGCGTAAATGAAAGAGGGTTCAGGACAAAGACGATCTCAATGCTTTTTGACGCTTCCGGGAACGGCGCTTTCAGAAAAACGGTAAAAAGGATCTGTGAAGAAGCGGAGGAGGCCGTCAGGGCGGGGTATTCTTTCATTATACTCAGTGACCGCGGGGTATGCCGGCGGAAAGCCGCTATTCCCGCTTTACTGGCCATGGGCGCTGCGCATCATCATCTGACAAGGAAAGCGCTGAGAAGCCAGATAGGCATAATTATGGAGAGTGCTGAGCCCCGCGAAGTTTTTCATTTCGCGTTATTGTTCGGATACGGCGCGGATTGTATAAACCCGTATCTTGCTTATCAAAGCCTGGCGCATCTCATAGACGATGGTTTTTTGCGGTGTGAATATGAAAAGGCCGTAAAAAACTACTGTAAAGCGGTTGAAAGCGGTATCCTGAAAATACTTTCAAAAATGGGCATATCCACATTGAACAGTTACAGGGGCGCGCAGATATTCGAGGCTATAGGGCTTAACAAGGATATTATTGATGAATGTTTTTCCGGCACTGTTTCCAGGATAGGAGGGGCTGATTTCGATGTTATAGCGGGGGAAACTTTGTCGCGGCACAGGATAGCTTATCCTGAAAATGAGAATCTTGAGAATCCCATTCTTGAGTCCGGAGGCATATACCAGTGGAAAAAAGGCGGGGAATTTCATCTCTGGAACCCGGAAACCATAGCGGCTTTACAGGATTCCGTAAGGGCCGGGGATTATGGAAAATACAGGAAGTTCGCGGCTTTGATAGACGAGCAGCGCGATAATCCCGTGACTTTGAGAAGCCTGTTCAGTTTTGTTAAAAAGAACCCGCCTGTTCCTATAGAAAAAGTGGAGCCTGTGGAAACGATAGTCAGGAGATTCGCTACGGGAGCTATGAGTTTCGGCTCAATTTCAAGGGGGGCGCATGAGTCCCTGGCAATAGCGATGAACCGGCTCGGGGGAAAGTCCAATACCGGAGAGGGCGGTGAAGACCCGGCGAGGTTTGTGCCTATGGCTAACGGTGATTCCGCCAGAAGCGCCATAAAACAGGTAGCTTCCGGCAGATTCGGGGTTTCGACCAACTATCTTGTTAACGCGGATGAGATACAGATAAAAATAGCGCAGGGCGCGAAACCCGGTGAAGGCGGCCAGCTCCCGGGGCATAAAGTCAGCGCGATAATAGCAAAGACGCGGTACACGACTCCGGGTGTGACTCTTATTTCGCCTCCGCCTCATCACGATATTTATTCGATCGAGGATCTGGCGCAGCTTATATTCGACCTTAAGAACGTGAACCCCGGAGCCAGGATCAGCGTGAAACTTGTTTCTGAAATAGGGGTGGGTACTGTAGCCGCCGGCGTTGCCAAAGGCCACGCGGACATGATCCTTATATCGGGGTTTGACGGCGGCACAGGCGCTTCACCCAGAAGTTCAATTATGCACGCGGGGCTTCCATGGGAACTGGGGCTGTCTGAAACCCACCAGGCCCTTGTTTTAAATGATCTCAGGAGCAGAGTCCGCCTCCAGACGGACGGGCAGATGCGCACGGGCAGAGATGTCGCTTTCGCCGCGCTTCTGGGCGCGGAAGAGTATGGGTTCTGTACGGCCGCGCTGATAACGCTCGGGTGCGTGATGCTCAGGCACTGCAATCTTAACAACTGTTCCGTGGGAGTCGCCACGCAGGATGATCTCCTTCAGAAGAGGTTCCAGGGGCGCCCCGAATACGTGGAAAACTATATGCGTTTTGTGATAGAACATTTCAGGGAGATAATGGCGGAGCTCGGCGCCCGCACGGTCGATGAGATGATCGGGCGGACCGATCTTCTTACGGTCAACAAATCCATGATACCGGAAAAAGCCGCGGGGCTTGACCTTTCCGCTATACTTTACAGGCCGGATAACGCGGATAACGCGCCCGTCTATTTTACCACTCCGCAGAATCACGGCATTGCGGATGTCATGGACAGGGACCTTATAGAGCTGGCAAAAGACGCTGTCGAACACGGGACATCCGTAAAAATAGAGCTTCCGATAAGAAACGTTAACAGGACGGCCGGCGCGATGCTGAGCGGTGAAGTCTGCCGTAAACACGGGGAGTCCGGCCTTCCGGAAGATACGATCCATTGCAAGTTCAAGGGTGTGGCCGGGCAGAGTTTCGGCGCTTTCCTGGCAAAAGGGATCACATTTGAAATGGAGGGGCTGGCCAATGATTATGCCGGAAAAGGCATGTCAGGAGGCAGGCTGGTCATATACCCGTCTAAGGAATCGGATTATGACCCGGGGGAGAATATCATTATAGGGAATACCACGTTTTACGGCGCTACATCCGGAGAAGCTTATGTCAGAGGTATGGCGGGAGAGCGTTTCTGCATACGCAATTCGGGGCTATACGCTGTCATCGAGGGTGTCGGCGACCATGGCTGTGAATATATGACCGGGGGGAGGGTTGTTATATTGGGAAGGACCGGTAGGAATTTTGCCGCCGGCATGTCCGGGGGGATAGCTTATATTTACGATATGGACGGCTCTTTCAGAGAAAAATGCAACATGGATATGGTCGAGATAGAAGAGCTTAATGAATATGACAGGAATACGGTTTATGAAATGGTACATAACCATAAAAAATATACGGCAAGTTCAAGGGCGGAAGAAGTGCTCAATGATTTCAGCGCCGCGGTAAAAAAATTTGTGAGAGTAATGCCATTCGAATATAAACGGATCATTAAGAGCAAAGAAGATGAAGGAAGGTTAGGTTTACTGGAGGTATCAGATGGGTGATCCCAGAGGTTTTTTAAAAACAGGAAGGCAGAAAACCGGATACCGGCCGGTTTGTGAACGTGTCCGGGATTACGGAGAAGTGGTTGTGCCGAGGGACGATAAAGTTTCCATGGACCAGGCTTCCCGATGCATGGATTGCGGAGTACCGTTTTGCCATTGGGCCTGCCCTGTCGGGAACTATATACCGGAATGGAATGACCTTATGTTCAAGGGGCAGTGGGGTAAAGCGCTTGAACTGCTGGCATCGACTAATAACCTGCCGGAAATTACAGGAAGGGTCTGTCCCGCGCTATGCGAATACGGATGTGTTTTAGGGATAAACGATGACCCCGTTACAATAAGAGAAAATGAACTTTCGATCATTGAATACGGATTCAGGAACGGGCTTATAAAACCGCGTACGGTCGTGAAGCGTACGGGTAAAAATGTCGCGGTTATAGGTTCAGGCCCCGCGGGCCTGGCGTGCGCCGCTCAACTCAATATGGCGGGGCATAATGTTACTGTATATGAAAAAGATGCCAGGCCGGGGGGGATCCTCCGTTACGGTATCCCTGATTTTAAACTTGAAAAGAGCCTGGTGAACAGGCGCGTAGAGCTGATGGAAAAGGAAGGCGTCCGGTTCCTGACTTCGGTTAACGCGGGAGTGGACTATCCGGCGGAAAAACTCCTTGAAGAATATGACGCGGTATGCCTTGCCGGAGGGGCGCGTAAACCCCGGGATCTCACGGTCGAGGGAAGGGAACTTAAAGGCATAGAGTTCGCCATGGATTATCTTACCCAGTCTAACCGCAGGATAGCGGGGGACAGTATAGCCGGTGAGAACATAATTGACGCTAAAGGTAAAAAAGTGGTTGTAATAGGGGGCGGAGACACGGGGTCTGATTGCGTCGGGACCGCTAACAGGCAGGGGGCTTCGTGTGTAGTCCAGATCGAGGTTATGCCCAGGCCTGAGGAATGCAGGACGGATGACTACCCGTGGCCGCTGTATCCGCTTGTCCTGAAAACGTCGTCCAGCCACGAAGAAGGCGGCGAAAGGCAGTGGGCGGTTTTAACAAAAAAATTCACGGGATCGGGCGGGCATGTGAAAAAACTGGAGTGTGTTAGGGTAAACTTCGAGAAGAGCGCTGAGAATACCTGCCCTGTCATGAAAGAGATCCCCGAGAGCCGTTTTGAGATAGAAACTGACCTTGTGATCCTCGCGGTAGGTTTTCTGCACCCGGAACATGAAGGACTATTAGAGGGCCTGGGTGTTGAGCTTGACCGGAGAGGGAATGTCCAAACCGGTGAAGACCATATGACTTCAGTTCGAAAAGTGTTCTCCGCGGGAGATATGAGGCGGGGCCAGTCTCTTGTAGTATGGGCGATATCAGAAGGAAGAAAGGCAGCTTATAATATAGACAAATTCCTGATGGGTGACAGCGGCCTTCCGGCAATGTGATCCGCGCTTCTGACGGCAGGTTTTTCAGGCGTGTCAGGCCGGACCAGCGGTATTAATCCTTAAAAAAATGTTTTTTCCCCTGGCCGGTATTATTTTGTTTGAATATTTTTCAATTATGTATACAATAGTTTGAGATATATTTCCCGAAAATAAGGAAAGGCTGCATATGGGTCAGATAAAAGCTAAAGTTGTCCTGGAAGACGGAAGGGTTTTTGAGGGAGTTTCTTTTGGCGCTCCGGGAGAGACTTTCGGTGAAGTCGTCTTTAACACAAGTATGGCCGGGTACCAGGAGATATTGACGGATCCGTCGTATAAAGGACAGATAGTTACAATGACGTATCCCCTGATAGGCAACTATGGAGTGAATAGCCGCGACGTTGAATCGAGAAAACCTTTTCTCGAAGGCTTTCTGGTAAAGGAATGTAGCCGCGTTCCCAGTTCCTGGCGTTCTGAAAAAGGCCTTGGGGAATATTTAAAAGAGAACAATATCATGGGCGTCGAAGGCCTGGATACAAGGGCGATAACAAGGCATATCAGGCTGAGGGGGTCCATGAAAGCCGTTATTTCCACGGAAGACATGGATGACAAGAGCCTTGCCTCGAAAGCTAAGAATTCTCCGGATCTTTCAGGCCTGGATCTGGTCCGGGAAGTGAAACAAGATAAGCCTTTCCAGTGGAATACGAACGGCGCGTATCATGCGGTTGTGATAGACTGCGGCGTAAAATATAATATTCTCAGGCGGCTTGAAGAGAACAACTGCCGGGTAACAGTCCTTCCTCCGGATACGAAAGCTGATGATGCGCTTGATCTGAAACCGGACGGTATACTTCTTTCCAACGGCCCGGGTGACCCTGAAGGAGTGCCTTACGTGGTCGAGACTGTAAGAGCTTTACTGGGTAAGGTCCCGATCTTCGGGATCTGTTTCGGGCATCAGATGCTGGGGCTCGCTCTGGGAGGGAGAACGTATAAATTGAAATTCGGGCATCATGGGGGAAACCACCCTGTAAAGGATTTAAGGACAGGCAGCGTCGCCATAACCGTGCAGAACCATAATTTCTGCGTGGATATAGACTCTTTGGATCAAAAGGACATAGAAGTAACGCATATTAATCTAAACGACAATACTCTTGAGGGAATGCGGCATAAAAAAATGCCCGTCAGATCAGTGCAGTTCCATCCCGAGTATGGCCCCGGGCCGCATGATTCCGCGTACCTGTTTAAGGAATTTGTCAATATGATGGAGGTATCAGGTGCCAAGAAGGGATGATATTAAAAAGATCCTTATTATCGGTTCGGGCCCTATAGTTATAGGACAGGCGTGTGAATTTGATTATTCGGGGACTCAGGCCTGCAAGGCTTTAAGGGAGGAAGGATATGAGGTAGTACTGATAAATTCCAACCCGGCCACGATAATGACGGATCCGGAGACCGCTGATGTTACTTACATAGAGCCGATAACACCGGAAATGGTAGAAAAGATAATAGAAAAAGAAAGGCCTGACGCTTTGCTCCCTACCCTGGGAGGGCAGACGGGCCTTAATACGGCTATGAAAGTCGCGGAAAAAGGCGTCCTTGAAAAATACAACGTCAAGATGCTGGGCGCCAATAAAGAGAGCATAAAAAAAGCGGAAGACCGTGAATGTTTCAAAAAAGCCATGCTTAAGATAGGCATGGATCTGCCGAAAAGCGCTCTCGCTTATAACATGGAAGAGGCGAAAAAGGCTCTTCTTGAAATAGGCCTTCCCGTAATAATCCGGCCCAGTTTTACTCTTGGAGGAACGGGCGGAGGAATAGCGGATACCGCGGAAGAGTTTGAACGTATCGCTAACATGGGGCTTAAAAACAGCATGATAAACGAGATACTGATCGAAGAGTCCGTATACGGGTGGAAAGAATATGAGCTTGAGGTAATGAGGGACAACCGGGATAATGTCGTTATAATCTGTTCGATAGAAAACCTGGACCCTATGGGTATCCATACGGGGGATTCTATTACAGTAGCCCCCGCGCAGACACTTACGGACATGGAATACCAGAAAATGCGGGATGCCTCCATAGCCATAATCAGGGAAATAGGGGTCGAGACGGGCGGTTCGAATATACAGTTCGCGGTGGACCCCGCGACCGGCAGAATGGTAGTTATCGAAATGAACCCGCGCGTTTCCAGGAGTTCCGCTCTCGCGAGTAAAGCCACGGGGTTCCCTATAGCTAAAATAGCGGCAAAACTCGCGGTAGGGTATACTCTGGATGAGATACGTAATGACATTACAAGGGAAACTCCCGCGTCTTTTGAGCCCACTATAGACTATTGCGTAGTCAAGATACCGAGGTTTACTTTTGAAAAATTTCCTGAGGCAAAAGATATCCTCGGCATATCAATGAAGTCTGTCGGTGAGACAATGGCC
>JBDRAX010000127.1:0-3763 GCA_043823375.1 Candidatus Omnitrophota bacterium
TGATATAAATCTATATGGAAACATATATTTGAAGGCGAGGCTTTTTCACAAAGGCCGCTTACCACTCTATAACATATATCCTTTCCCGCGATTTGTCAAGAAAATATGTTTTTTTTGTCCACCAGCCAGATATCCCGCGCATCAGCTTATTACGGCTCTATTTTTTCAAGTTCCCCTCGTATCAGCAGAATCTCTCTCAAAAGCCTTTCCCTGTCCGGATTTCCGGCTATAACCGCGGCTTCCAGCCTGTCCGCGCCGCGCTTTATGTCATCTACCATCCGCCGGCGGTCATTTTTTTCAGCCTGAAGTTTACCGGCCAGCTTGTTCGCTGCCGAAGCTATTTCCTTAAGTTCATCTTTCTCCCTCAGCCTCAACCTGATATCGTAATTGCCTTCCGTGACCATGCGCAGGAACCTCTGGATGCTGAAAATAGGCCCCGCGATACGGTGTGAGAGGATCAGCCCGACAAGTATCACTACCGGGCATAAAAAAATAAGCCTCATAAGTAAAACGAGATTAACTTTATTAACTATGTCCATCAAAAGCCCCTGCGGATAGACCGCGGCAAGCTTCTCCCCGAACATTATCCAGGTAGTGACATATACGGTATATCCAGTCACAATAGCCACCGAAAACATAAAAAGAAGTATAAGGGCGATATATTTGATCTGGAATTTTCTGCTGACAAGGAGCTGTGTCCTTTTATATTTTTTCGCCATGATCTCCTTCCCCCGGGCATAAGTTAAAGATCATTTTTTTCTCCAGAGTTTCACATCCCGCCGAATAACAACTTCTATTTTTTTATCGCGGTTGTCCATTATCAGGGCTAAAACACTGTTAACCGGCATATACCGCGTGGCCTTCCCGTTTATACTGTCTACCAGGTCTCCATCGATGATACCTGATTTGCGGAAAGGCCCTTCATCCTCGACATTTTCAGTTATCAGCCCGTTTCTGCACAGCCTGATATCCGCGCCTGTGATATTTCTGAATGAAGGCAGGGCCGTGTTTATTCCCGCTAAGTCCGGAGTAACAGTACGCTCTATCGTCATCCTTATCTCTTTGTTCAGAGCGAGAAGTTTTCCAGAGACCGAACAGGCGTCCATATACGCGGTCTTCTCTCCCCATATTTTTACTATGCGGTCCCCTTTTTGAAGCTGTCCTCCCGCCGAGAGAAGCTTGTGCCGATTAACACTTCTAACGCAAACATATTTATCCCCATCCTCGATCTCGAGTCCCAGTTCAGCGGACAGTCTATCCGTATAATCTTCCCGCGCGCCTTCCCCCCTGCGATTAACATTTTCGATGAGGTCGTTCCTGGTTTTATTTTCCAGAAAATTTCTCAGATAATGCAGCCGTTCTCTCGCGTCTTCGCACTCAGGATCAAGTTCGAAGGCTTTTTTACAGGTATAATACGCTTTTACATATTGCCCGTTCTGTATCTGATTCTCCGTTCTCGAAAGAAGCGCCCGCGCCTCACTGTCATAAGCCGCGGAACGTATGAAAGACTTTAAAACCGTTTTTTCACCTTCAGGAGTAGACATTACTATCCTGTCCCGGAATTCTTCGAGGATAAGCCCTTTGATCCTGTCTCCGTTTTTCAAAATAACCGTATCAGCAAAGCCTGACACCGCTGAAATCGCGTAAATAAGAAAAAAAACAAAAAAAACAGGAGTTCTGCGCATATCATCTTTTAATTATTTAACTGTCGCGGCATAAAAAAATCACTGCGGGACGAGCGGCATAAAACCTGTAAACCGCCCCCGCTCAAACTGCGCACAAAAAGCACCGGCCGATGCCCCCCTTATTCTCCGGGGAACAGGCCGCTTAGAAACACAATACCCTAACCGCGGAAGATGATTACCAGCAAAACACAAATAAGGATACCGGCAATCATATAGAAATCATTAAAATAAAAAAAATCAGACACGGCATCGAAAAAATTATTTCCCTGCATTTCTCTGCCTGGCATTTTGAGCTTTTCTCTGCTTTTTTTCCTGCCATGGGGAAGCGTTATACGGTCTGATTCTTTTACCAGCCTGTCAAGTTCGGCGCGAATGGCGTCGATCTGTTCTTTCCTGAAGCGTAAAAGCTCACCGCCTATTTTGTATGCCGCTATGATCTTATCCTCCACAAGAGATATAATTTTATCTTCTTTTATGCCGAGGTAATAAGATAATTCCTCTAATGTCATCATTTTCTCGGGCATATCAGACCTTTACCTTGCCGTTCGCTATCCACATGTCGATCTGATCCTTATCGAATATCCATTCTCCTGAACTCTTGGTGCACGGCAGCATTCCGTTATCAGCCCACTCATATATTTTTTTCGCGTCAACCTCGAGATATTCCGCGAGCTGCATCAAAGTCATGCTATCATTCGCGCCGGGATTAGAAGTCCCCGTCATTTTAATATGGCCGTTCAAAAATGCCCCGGTAGTAACCGCGAGGCGCGGTGTTTCCACATCCCCGACAAGCCTTGCTGTTGCGACAAGTTCAAGCGATTTTGACACTTTGATATTTCCGGTGACAACGCCCGCTATGGATACTTTCTCTCCCGTTATATCCGCTTTAATGTCGGCTTTTTCACCTATCATCAATATTCCTTTAGTGTCAAGAGTACCCTCGAATTTACCGTTAATCCTCAAATTAACCGGATCATCGAAACGAAGTGTACCCTGCATACTCGCGTTTACGTCAAGTATTTTAGGCTCAGCAACAACCGGCATTTCATCTTCTTTTTTCCGCCTCATTTTTTACCCCCCTTTCGATATCGTCTGTCGTCAGTTATAAAATTTAAAACAGGATTTAACCACGGTCAGGACCGTGGTTTAGTCCACCACACTTTTTCTACGCCCTCAACTGCCCCGATTTCACTTGTAAGCTCTTCATGATATGTACGCGCGAGAATCATGTCATATGTTATTCTGATAACTCTATTTTCACTATCCTGGATATGAGCGCTGCGTTTTATCCTGCCTCCGTACGTATCAATGATCTTCCTTATTTCCTGCCTGTTAACAAGGCTGCCGGGCTTAAGGCTTATATTGAGTTTTTCGCCATATTTCCTCAAATTCATCCTTTCCTCTACCCTTGAAAGGATCAGAACCGTTATTACCACAATAGTTGTAATAAGCGCGGCTTCATAGAGCCCCGCGCCTACGGACAGGCCTATCGCCGAGACTGCCCAGATACTTGCCGCTGTAGTAAGCCCCCGGATAGACGCCCCGTATCTTATTATCGCGCCCGCGCCAAGAAATCCTATACCCGTTACAACCTGAGCCGCTATGCGCGTCGGGTCCGCGCTCCCGGCTATGCCGTATTTTACAGCCACAAGAACAGACGTTATCATAAAAAGAGATGACCCGATACATACCAGGATATGCGTCCTGAGCCCCGCGGCGCATCCATGTACTTCTCGTTCAAAACCTATTACCCCGCCCAATATCGTGGATAAAATTATACGGAATAGAATCACTATTGTCGTCATATTTTTTCCCGTTTTTGCCGCGCGTGTTTATGTTTCCGGGAACCGCCGCGGAAAACCCTTTCTCAGCAAAAAGCTTTCACACAGAAGGCCCCCCTCTAACGGCTTCTATTGTCCATTATATCAAAAATCCGTATTTTTGCTTGTCAAAAGTCATATTTTTTTCAAAAAACCGCTGACGGGCTAAATCCCGAGGGCATGGCGTTCATATGAAGATCTGACCTTTCACCCGTCTCAAAGAGTTTTTCTCCCAGGACCGCCACCATAGCCGCGTTA
>JBDRAX010000128.1:0-2975 GCA_043823375.1 Candidatus Omnitrophota bacterium
ACCCGAGGAGGGGTAACTAAACTAACTACGTCAACATCAAAAGGGATGTCACTTACACTTTTGTAGCACTTCACTCCGTCCACATCACTAAGCCATGGATTAACTGGATATACTTCATATCCTTTATCCGATAAACTCCTCAAAATTTTATACGCGTATTTGGTTTCATTTCGGAACGAACCCACAACCGCAAATTTTCTCTGTTTTAAAAAATCTCTAACTAAGTTTTCCATCTTTGATTTTATCAAAAAGTTCTTCGAAATCTTTTCTGTATTCGGGAAACATTTTCACTATAGGCTCGCCTTTCGAATAGGCAACCGCTATTTCCTTTTTAAATGGTACGCGCATAAGAATTGGAATGTTCTCTTTACCGCAATACAGATCTGTTTTTTCATCGCCCAGATCCGCGCGGTTAATCACGACCCCAAAAGGTACTTTGAGCTTTCTTAAAACTTCAACAGCCAGTGTTAAATCGTTTAGCCCAAACGGCGTCGGTTCGGTAACGAGCAGGCAAAAATCGCTTTTCTTTATAGTCTCAACTACAGGGCATGACGTGCCGGGAGGGGCATCGATAACGACTGTACGCGCCGGGTTAATATGTTTTTTTATCTGCCTTATAACCGGCGGGGCCATTGCTTCGCCTATATTCAATCTTCCATGTATAAATTGAATGGCTCCGGCCATGCCGATTTCAATTTCGCCTATTTCCTTATTTACTTCCTTTATCGCGCCTTCCGGACAGAAATAAGAACAGCTTCCACAACCATGGCATAGATTTGAAAATACTAATATACTGCCCTTTTCGCCCTCAGCCCCTTTTATGACAGCAATAGCATTATAGGCGCAAACCTCACGGCATCTGCCGCAATAGGTGCATTTTTCCTCATCTATTTCCGGAACAGGGATAAAAACCTTCTCGGTTCTTTCTATTTCGGGTTTTAAAAATATATGCGCGTTGGGTTCTTCGGCATCACAGTCTAAAAACTGTATTCCGTCATTTATAGACAGCGCTAAATTAACCGATATTGTAGTTTTACCCGTTCCACCTTTTCCGCTCGCTACTGAAATAATCATAATTGCATATATCCTGTTTATATGATGTTAACCATTTCCAGATCTTCTTGCGCCCTTCATCTATATCGAATCGGTAAGTTTGGTATAGCTTCTTCCTCTCCAATAACGCTTGTTCTTTTCTACTGCTTATCTTTTCAAAATTTCCCTTTCACCATCCTTGTCCCGCATTTCGGGCAATTTGCCGGATAACACGGCACTCCCCGCTGATGAGGAATTCTCTGTCCGCAACTCGGACAAACACAGTCGCCTCCAGGGCCAGATCCCGGGCGGTTCCCCCCCATGCGGCCTCTGCCGCCACCCATTTCAAAACCACTGCCTCTCCCTGGCCCTTGGCCTAAAGGCCCTGTTCCGTCTCCGCCTGGCATATTACCTACCTCCTATTGTTGAAGTGATATCGCTCCATTTGGGCATTCGTTCACACATGCTCCACATTCCACGCACTCATCACTAACAACAGCCTTTTTTTGTTCAATTTTTACGGCATTCAAAGGACAAATATCTACACATACCCCGCAACCGTTACAAATCAGGCTATCAATAATAACTGCCATTGATCTTACTCTCCTTATTCTTTTGGCGGCATACCAAATTTCGAATTCACGCTTGAGCCGACTGTTGGTTTAAGGTCGCCTTTTTTATACTTATCCACAGCTTCTTTAACTGTGCCTGAAATACCGGTAATCACGCTAACTCCCGCCGCCTGTAAAGTTTGAAAAGCATTGGGTCCAACATGCCCCGTAAGCAATGCTTTTGCCTGTTTTCCAGCGATAAGCTGGCCTGATTGGATCCCTGCTCCTCCCATTGAATTGATATTGGGATTAGTTATCGCCTCAAACCCCATCGTATCAGTATCTACTATGATAAAATATTTACACCTTCCAAAACGAGGATCCACATTCGCATCCCAATTATCCCCTTCTGCTGTAACGCAGATTTTTCCGCCAATAGCGGGTTTCGCTTCGCTACTCATATTTCCCCCTTTTTCTCAAGTTAAAGCCTGACAATCCTTTTCGTCGGGGTGGTCACATTCTGATTTTTCCACACCATAACCTTTCCCCGCGCCGGGATTACAAAGGCTTTCACCACCTTCCAGCGTGCCTTTTGAAAATTCTTCTATTACATCATTTATCTTCCCGCTTATCCCAACTATTGTCTGAATGCCGAGTTCACCAAACAACTGAGTTGCCCCCGCGCCCATGCCGCCGCAAATTATACATTTTACACCTTTTTTATGTAAAAATTGCGGGATAAACCCCGGTTGATGCCCGGGATTCTGAACAGTTTCCCTTATTTCCACACTACCGTCTTTTATCTCTACAATGGTAAACTCAGGACAACGTCCAAAGTGAGCGGAAACAAAATCACCATCTGTCGAAATAGCTATCTTCAAGATTACCTCCTTTAGTGAACTTATCCACCGGCGCTTTTCTTCTTTGTTGAGCCCAACAATTAAACGCGAAGGTGGATCACCTTAGTGGTGAAAGTTCCCTCGAAATTACCACCACTTATTTAGCTTCTTAGCCTTTCGCAGATTCCAGATCCTTTACGCGTTGATTGATCGCGTCAATTTCGCCCTGCATTGCCCTGGCTTCCGCTTTCAACATATCCGCCTCTTGTTTGGGTGTAAAAGCCGCTGGATATGAAGGAGCCGCATACAAATTACCATAAGCATTAGAATATCCGGCCCGTCTAAAACCGTATCCTCTGCCAAAGCCACGTCCTCTGCCGCATCTACCTGAGAAGCTTCCAGTAAAAGAACTCCTCAGATTTCCCGCCGGCGCGACACAATACCCTCTGCCGCCTCCTGTCATAGCTCCTGCGCCCATAGGGCCTGTTCCATCAAAACCTGGCATCGTAATCACCTCCTCATTTCTTTAAAAAACATTTTTGTCAAATTCTGA
>JBDRAX010000129.1:0-9153 GCA_043823375.1 Candidatus Omnitrophota bacterium
TGTCTACGCTCTGGAATGCCCGATCTGCAAGCTTTTGCGCTTTGTCGATATTTTTAAGCGGGAACAATGGATAAAAACACAGTAAAAACAAAAATGGCTTACAAAAATGTAATTCCACGAGATACTGACAGATTTCATCGAAATGATCACGCACCGCTTACAACATCCTGCAGGGGTTTAAAAAAATTACTCGAAATTTCAGGCAGTATAACAGTCTTCCGGCTGACAATTTCTGAGATTAGAATTTTTTACACGCGAGAGAACGACACATCGGGTTATGCGAAATTTAGATCTTTTCAAATATCGCAGATGGCGTACTGAAAATAAATGTGTTGAAAAATATCGCGGATACCGGGTCATACGCGATATGACAAAATAGTTTTTGAGCAGACTATAAAATATGGCAGAAAAGAAATCCCTGAAAACAGCTACCGCCGTTTCATCTCTATAGATATTTATATTTCCGTATTTTACGGACGATCATTTTACATTTGAGAAATTTTTCAGCGTGAATAATATCTTTTTTTATCTGGTTTTTGAGTTTTTCTTCGTTACTGAACTTCTTTTCTTTTCTCAATTTCCGGATGAAAAAAATTTCCATGACATCCCCGTAAAAGTCCCGGGAACAGCCGAGAATATGCGCTTCTATATGCGGTTCTTTTCTTTTCGCGAGGCTCCTGCCGTAAAAGGTAGGCTTAAATCCGACATTAAGCACCCCGTCATACAGTTCACTCTGTCCCTGTATAACGGCCTTAACGGCATAAACCCCCGGAGGAGGTATTACTTCATGGTGGGGATCTATGTTCGCGGTGGGCGTGCCGAGTTTCGCGCCGCGATTATCGCCCCGTATCACGGTACCCAGCACTGATACCGGTCGGCGCAGGATTTTAGCCGATCTTTCAAGATCCCCGCGCTTTATCAGTTCACGCAGCCAGCTGCTGCTCACGATTTTACGGTTTTTCCTGACAGGCCTCACGGCGGTAACGTCAACCCCGTAACGGGCGCCTATGTTTTTAAGATCCTCCACACTCCCCGTTTTACCCCTTCCGAAATGAAAATTCTCTCCTACGAATATTTTTCTCGCTCCCGCCCCGAGTATGATCCGTTTCACGAATTCATCGGGAGGCATCATCGCTATAAAATCCGAAAACCGTATGACGATCACAGCATCTATCCCCATTTTCTCAAAAATATAAAGCCTGTGATCAAGCGACATTATCCTGCAGGGTTTCTTATCGGGCCGAAGTACCGCCCTCGGATGAGGGTCGAATGTGATGATAACTTTATCTCTCCCGGCTTCCGGGAAATTGAGAACTTTGCTTATGACGCGCCTGTGCCCGATATGTATGCCGTCAAAAATACCTATTGCCGCGACAGGATCCTTAAGTTTATCTTTAAGGTCTTTATACCCGTAAAACGTTTTCATCAAAAGTATCCCTGTCCATTTTTAAAAGCTCTGTGAATATGACCGCCTGTTCCGCTGAAAAATCTCCGGATCTAACGCGCCTAAGTTCCGTGAGATGAGCGCCGCACCCCAGTTTTTCTCCGATATCATCCGCAAGCTGCCGGATATAAGTCCCCTTCCCGCACCTTGTCCTGAATTTAACATACGGCATATTCACTTCGAGTATCTCAAGTTCTTTTATGGAGATCATTTTCGGTTCACGGTTCACCACAATGCCTTTACGGGCCAGCTTATAGAGCGGCTTACCCTTGAACTTTTTAGCCGATACCATCGGCGGCGTCTGCATAATATCCCCTATGAATAACGAAAAAACTTCATACAGCATTTCCGAGGATATATCCGTTTCGCGCGTTTCGACCAGTTTTCCTTCAGAATCCCCGCTCTCGGTCTTCTCCCCAAGTTTCATCGTAGCCACATATTCCTTATCCTGGTTGAGAAAAGTCGCGGAAAGCTTAGTCGCTTTCCCGAGCAAGATCACGAGAACACCCGTAGCCATCGGATCAAGAGTCCCGGCGTGCCCGACTTTTTTTACACGGAAAGTTCCGCGGACAGCGTTGACCACATCATGGCTCGTCATCCCTTTTTCTTTATCCACTATCAATATACCGCAGATATCAGGGCTCAAACCGGCATCTCCCTCAGTATTTTACGCACTTCGCCCAGGACTTTTTCCTTTGCTTCTTCCATGCCGCACGCAAGTGTACAGCCCGACGCCTGCGGATGCCCGCCGCCGCCGAAATATGAGGCTATAAGATTGACATCCGGTTTCCCCGACGACCTGAAACTTACCTTTATCTCATTGCCGCTCGCCGGCAGTTCTTTAAAGAATACGGCGACTTCAACACCTTTTACGGAACGGGGAAAATTAATAAATTCATCGGTTGAGATATAGTCCACCCCTTCTTCCGCGAGCATCTCCTTAGTAAGCGTGATATGCGCGAGAAGGCCGCCTTCCTCGACCTTAAGCGTGGCAAGGGCTTTGCCAAGAAGCACTACGTCATGGATAGACCTGTTTTCAAAAAGTTCCCTGTAAACACGCCTGGGGTTTAAGCCGTTTTCAATAAGTTTCCCCGCGATCATATGCGTCCGCCCTGAAGTATTGTCATAATTGAACATACCCGTATCCGTAAGAATAGCGGTATACACGGCGGCGGCAAAATCCTGCCCTGTATCAACCCCCGCTCTACAGGACAGACGGAATACCATTTCCCCCACGGAACTTGATCCCGGATCTACCCAGTTCAGGTCACCGAACTTCTCATTACTGATATGGTGATCGATATTTATGGTAAAAAGATCGCTTCGTACCTTGCCGCATATATCCCCTGTACGCTCTTTCACCGGGCAATCAAGCACAACAAGGGCCTCGGGCTCAAAATCCCGCGGCACATTATGAATAACTGAGCCTGACCACGCCAGAAATCTAAGGTTATCCGGCACTTCGTCCTGCTGGACCATAACCGCCTTTTTTCCAAAAGCCTTGAGCAGGCAGTAAAACGCGATCTGGCTGCCGACAGAATCGCCTTCCGGGTTAATATGCGAAGTTATGAGAAAATTATCACGTTTTTTTATTTCCCCGATCATACTGTCAATGATCTCCTCTTCCGTTCCCGCCGTAAAAGCGCTCGCCTCAGGCTCAGGGCTGTGCTCCGCTTCGATCTTTTCGAACAATCTGTCCACAGATTCATTTCTTTTATAGATCTTATCTTCGGCAAAAGATATCATGGGTATATATTTCATGGACATCCTTTCCGCGAGCTCTTTCCTGATAAAACCTCCCGCGCTCTTGAGCCCCCGCGCGATTTCTTCCGACTGGTCTTCAAAACCGGAAATAACGTAAAACACTTTAGCGAGTTTCAGGTCTTTTGTCACTTTCACCTCAGTTATAGTCACATGTTTTACCCGCGGGTCATTAATATCCACCTCGAGGATCAGGGCTACTTCCCTCTTAATAAATTCCGAAACTCTCTTCATCCGCTCGATCATTTCACACTCCATCCATTTTTGATTTTTTCTTTTTGCCGCTACGCGAACCTTCATGATCCAGTTCATTTCTCATCGGACTCGCGGCTCGTAAGATTTCAGGTTCACGCGCCGGGGCTATAGTTATTTTGTCATTTTCGACAAAATATACCATTCTGTCAAGCCTGCATGGAAACAGCTCTTTTCAAAAAAACAGTGCCGACGCTCTTACCCCGGGTTTCCGCCCGTTATCCATATCGCCCGGCGCGGCTCCCGTTTTTCACGGCGGCCTTAGCGGCGTTTATCAACTGGCGCATGCAGGCTATCTCGTCCTTTTTAGTTGAGATCCCGCCATCCAGTTTTTCGCGAAGCACAGCTCTAAGTATTTTTCTGTAGAACGGCCCGGGGTTGATCCCTTCCTTCTGTATATCAATGCCTTTGATCAGGAGCTTTATCCCGTTATAATCCGTAAAAAACTTTTTTATACGGTTCCTCGCTTTAGCTGATCGCGTTTTAGCCAGGATACAAAGCGAGACTTCGTGGGACAACGGTTCAAGTATATCATAAATACCGCTGGGTCTTACGCGGTTTTTCGAGTTAAGGGCCCGGCGGGCCCGGTACGAATGTTTTCTGTAAGAGAGAAGTCGTATACTTTCACTCCGCGTAAAAATGAATTTCTTCAAAACTTCCTCTACCTGGCTCAATGTAAGCCGGTCCAGCATGAACATAAAATACATAAGCCACATATCGAGAGGCCTTCTGCCTGCCGCGTTGGCTTTATACCATTCGGCAACGCGGCGTAAAGCCGCGAAATCCCTCTTAAGCGTCCTTCTAAGCACAAGTTCCGGGTGTATAAATCTGAGCTCATGAAGCTCGCGCATCCGGAAAACGGCTTTTTCAGGATCTTTTTCTCTCAAAATAAGTTTAAGTTCATCCCGTATCCTCTGGTTTTCAGTCCACTGAAACATCTCTTTTTTGACCGCGTGCTTAATAAGGTATTCCGTGTGTTTCTCGATCTGGAAACCGAACCGCTGCTCGAACCTGACAGCCCGGAAAATACGCGTCGGGTCATCGATGAAACTTTTATCATGCAAGACCCTTATTACGCCCTTTTTCAGATCCTTTATCCCGCCGAAAAAATCAAAGAACATGCCGAAATTACCGGGGTTTATCCCCGCCCCCATGGCATTTATCGTAAAATCCCTCCTGTACAGATCATCCCGGAGAGAGCTGAACTCCACGGTAGGAAGAGCGGCAGGCTTCTCATATACTTCTTTCCTGGCGGTAGCTATGTCTATCTTGAACTTGTTTTCGTGACGCGCGTGAGAGCGAAGCCACTCGGGGCAGTCATTAACTATCGTGGCGGTACCGAATTTTTTGTGGACTACCAGGGTGCCGCCTGTTTTTTTCGCCAGAGCTTTTCCGAAAAGAATGGCATCTCCCTCAACCACTATATCCAGATCGTAGTTTCTCCCGCCAAGCAGTATATCGCGGACAAAACCTCCTATAAGAAAAGCCCGCATGCCCATGGAATCAGCTTTCTCCCCTATCTCTTTTATAAAGCTTATGAATTTTTCCGGCAGGCTGTCTTTCATTTTACGCGCCAGATCCGGGATGCCGTTTTTCCCCGGTTTGACCGAAGGGAACAGACTGCTGTGGACTTTTTTAAGAACATCCGTCCTTGTGACGATCCCGACTATTTTATTATCTTTTACGACAGGTATGCGGCCGAAATCTTTTTCAAATAAAATATTTTTCAGCAGGTGGATCTCCGTGCCGGGAGAAACAGTGACCAGCGGCCTCGACATATAGCCTTTAACTCTGGAATGGCCCATTTTATGCTTGATCGCTTTTTTGAGATCTCCCAGAGTGATCATACCGACAGCTTCGGAATCCTCATTCAGGACAGGGGCTCCCTTATTCTCGAAACGCCTGAGCTTGTCGATCACTTCCGTTACTTTCTCATCCTGCGAAACTGTATTAACAGGATAACTCATTATATCCTGCGCGCGGACATCGGAATGTATGATATTTTCAAGTAACCGCGTTATCCTCGCCTTCACTTCCGCGGGTGAAGCTCCGGTTATTTTAGCGCTCGCGGCTGAAGCGTGGCCCGCGCCGTTAAAATGCCTCATAAGTTTATTCACATCAATAAAATTTTCCCTGCTGCGTGCCATGATCTTCACCCTGTCACCTGACTGGAACAACACAAAAAGCACGGGATAATTATCCACATCCTGAAGTTTATGGACAACAGTCCCCATCTCCCCCTCGAAATGCCCTCCTGAAACGGAACAAAAAGCGACTTCCACGCCGTTCACGCTGACAACTTCCGTTGATTCAAGAAGGCTGATAAAAATAGAAAGTTCTTTTCCTGACAGTTCTCTGTTGAGATAAGAAGATACAGCGTTCAGATTCGCCCCTTTTGTGAGAAGCCTGCTGACCATATCCACATCGAGCTTCGTAGTCGGCGCGTAGGAAAGTGACCCTGTCTCCTCATATATCCCAAGAAGCATAAGAGTAGCTTCCAGCGGGTCCAGATCGAATTTGCCTTTCGCCTGAAGTATTTCAAGGATAAGAGTGACTGTGGCACCGGCTTCCTTATACACGTCGATGTCGGCTTTTATGTCGAAATCCGTACGCGGATGATGGTCATAAATATGGACCTGGACGCTTTTCCTGCCAAGCAGGGATGCCGCGATCCCTATACGGGATCTATGCCTGTTGTCCACAATAATGAGGCGATTCACATCGTCCAGCCTGCATGTCTTCTCGTTCTCGATCCTGAATTTATCCTTGATAAGAGAGAGAAAATTCCTGACAGCCTTTTCCTGCGATCCGGGCAAAAGAAGCCTGGCGCCGGGGTAAAGCTTGCTGACAGCTACCATTGAACTTAACCCGTCAAAATCCGCGCTTTTATGAGTTACTATCAGGTCCATCTGATGCCGCCTCCCGGCTGTACCGGCCCTCAGCAGGTATTTTTTTACGCGTATCAGGCCCGTGGATGAAACTCCTCATGGATCTTCCTGAGTTTATCCTTGTTTACATGCGTATAGATCTGCGTTGTAGAGATATCCGCGTGCCCGAGCATCTCCTGCACCCCACGGAGTTCCGCCCCGCCTTCCAGAAGGTGCGTCGCGAAGGAATGGCGCAGGCTGTGCGGGGTAATATGTTTTTTTATTCCGCTTTTCACCGCATATTTCTGAATGATCTTCCAGAGGCTCTGACGTGAGATCCTGCGCCCGAGCCTGGATAAAAACAAATGCTCATCCCGCGTCTTAGTATACAGGCCCGCTCTGCTCTTTTCTATATATTTTTCGACTGTTTTTTTCGCTATACTCCCGAGAGGGACAACCCTCTCTTTCCCTCCCTTGCCAAAACACCTCACATATCCGGTTTCAAGGTTCACATCCGTTTTCTTAAGATCAGCGGCCTCAGATACCCTGAGGCCCGTCGCGTACATCAGTTCGAGTATGGCTTTATCCCGTATACCGATCCATCCTTTTTCTGAAGGAGCGTTCAGGAGTTCTTCCACCTCCACGGCATTAAGGACATCAGGGATCGTCTTCCATATCTTCGGTGTCTCGACGGAAGCAGCCGGGTTTTCAGTAACGACCTGCTCGGCAACAAGAAATTTCCAGAAGGTCTTGAGGGCGGCAAGGTTTCTCGCTATAGATGTAGTTGAAAGGCCTCCGTCTTTGAGGCTCATCAGAAAATCAAATATATCCTCACGGGAGACAGACCCTGTATCTTTTCCTTTTTCCGCGCTGTAACGCGCGAATTTCAAAAGGTCTCTCTTGTAGGATTCCAGAGTGTTAATACTTACGCCCCGTTCTACTTCGAGAAAATATATAAAGTTTTCAATATAGTTTTCCATAACTTGGCGCGGCCTCAATCCGAGGGCCTTTGCCCGTCAGGTTAAAACGCACCGGTGTCTTCGAGCCACCGGTTATGCTTCTTTTCATACCCTATGGTCGTCTCGGGGCCATGTCCCGGATAAACTTTTACCGAATCCGGCAGAGCCATCAGCCTGTTTTTTATGGACGCCATAAGCGCGGCAGGATCTCCCCCTGCCAGGTCCGTGCGCCCTACCCCTTCATGAAAAAGCGTATCTCCGCTGAAAAGCACATTGCCGCATCTTATGGAAATGCTTCCCGGAGTATGCCCCGGCGTATGTATAACCTCAAACTGCGCGTCTCCCAGATCGATAATATCACCGTCATTCAGCAGTTTTTCCGTTTTTACGGTTTTCACTTCCCTGCCTATCGAATAGGATAAATTCTTCATGGGATCGTTTAAATAAGGATCATCCAGTTTATGGATGACAACGGGAAACCCGAAATCATGATCCCCCAGGATATGATCCGCGTGCCCGTGCGTATTGATGATATACCGTATATCGATGTTGTTAGAAGATATGAAGTATTCGATCTCCGGCACATATTCTCCCGGGTCTATCAAAATACCTCTACGGGTATTCCTGCTGTATACCACATAGCAGTTTGTCGCCAGATATCCCACAACGAACTTTTCGATCTTCAAAACATCATTCCCGCCTGAAATCATTTCTTATATCCCCCCGGACCTTATTGTAGGAAAAATCTTTTTTGATCTGCCTGCCTATGGTCTCAAGCTGCCTTCGGATCCTCACTTCATTCGCCTTTGTTATTTTTTCCTTTTTGAGGGCGGATTCGACAGCTGTCAGTTTGTCTATCCATTTCTGCAGTTCATCCCCTTTTTCATCTATAAGCATACCTTTCATGTCATAAAGACTGGAAATTTCCTGTTCAACAGCAACAGTTATCTTTTTGTGGTTACTGTTATTAAGGACATCCAGAAGCTCCCTGTGCCAGTTTTTCCAGAACACATATCGCTTAGTGTAAAGCTCAAGAGTCGGACGGACATCATACGGCCTTACCGGCTGATACCTCTGCACGAGTTTTTCCGGTTCTTTTTTCTTTCTCACGAATTTATCTTTGAGATCCGCGCAGCCTGAAAGCATAAAAACCACTGTCAGAAAAACCGTAAAAATATACACCGTCCGTCTCATATCCCTCCCCGCCTTTTAAGATACAACTACTTTTCTGTTATCCTTATACCCGCTACCTGCCGTTAAGAAGCCTGTCCCCCAGCACGGCTGGAAGGCCTTTCTCAAGTATACTTTTCCGAGCCGCTCCGATATCATACTCTACCCTGCAAAATTCTACCACACCCCGTTCAGGATAATACGCGCAATAACACGACCTTGGATCCCCGTCACGCGGCTGGCCCACGCTCCCCGCGTTTATGATATATCGCGCGCCCTTTTCAATACATATGGTATCCCCGGAATGCTCGGAAATTTTACCGCCACGACACGAGAACACACCCGGTATATGAGAATGCCCGACAAAACATATTTTATGTTTCAGCACGCTGAATGTACTCATAGCGTCATACCATGACCTCATATATTGAAATTCCCACGGGTCGTGAAGCGTGCCGTGCGCAACTGTAAAATCTTCGTGTTCCATAACTACGGGCAGTGAATTCAGATATGCGTATTCATCCTTACCGATATTATCCCGGGTCCATATAACCGCTTCCGCCGCGCTTGAAGTAAAACCCGGTATATCCTTTTTTCCGATCACCGCGGCGTCATGATTTCCGAGGACGCATACGGCTTTTAAAGACTTTACCATCTCGATACATCCGCACGGATCAGCCCCATAGCCGACAATATCCCC
>JBDRAX010000130.1:0-4159 GCA_043823375.1 Candidatus Omnitrophota bacterium
GACGCTGAAAGATCGAATAATAAAGCCAGCGTTCTAAGCGAACAATACGGGATGAAAGAAATACTACCTGATACCGTCGTAAAGTCTGTCAGCGGCGTTATTGGGAACTTGTATGTAACGGCGTATCTACGCGCCGCGGAAACGGAAATTTATACCGGGGCGATGAGTGATGACCTTGAAGTGATGGAGAAGCATTCCGCGCGCGCGGCGCTGTATATGAAGAGCGCTGAAGAGAAGAATAACGCGCTGGAATTTGTGTTGAGAGCTGATCCGCGTCAGTTCCGGCATATTCTGCTTTCCGCTGAGATCGAAGCTTATTTTCATCTCGCGGAATCTTATATCGTGGAAAGCTTCCGCCTTTTGAACGGCATGGATCCGGCTGATCACGGAGCGCGGCAGAAGGAAATGGCGGAACTGTGCGTCGAGAAAGCCATTAGTAAAGCCCGGAATACAGCCCGTGGTTTTGCCGGATGGCATTACAGGGCCGTGACACTTCGGGAAAATACGGAGGAAGAAGCGATGTTCCTTTCTCTCAAAAAAAGCGGCGCTGTCATGAAAGCCGAAGGAAGAAGTATTATAAATTCCGGATTTGACAGGGAACGCTTTGATGAGAGTTGCCGTACAGCTCTCAACCTCGCGGAATCAGCCGTCCATATAGCGCGGAAATTAAAAACTGAAGTTGTTATTGAAAGGACGGAACAATATATATTGAATTTGCGAAAATACATGGCGTACATGTACGCCTGGCAGTTTTTTATAACGCGCGCGGGAAATGAAGATAGCGCTTTAAACGGTATCTATCGAAACCATCTTGTCAAAATGAGTAAAACAAGCGTTCCGGCGCGTGAGGCGCTGGATCTTGTGGAAAAAATGGACAGGAAAACCGATACTGTAAAGCGAGTATTGTCGGAACACAAAGTTCTATCCATGCTGGCGTATGTGAGTAGGTTTTTGGGAATTGGGTCGGTTTTTTCGACCGGCCTTATGATTTACTGCGTTTACTGCGTGATGACGGGGATACGTAACCTCTATTGTGCCATCTGTGCCATTGTGCCTGTTATGGCGTCTTTACTGAATCTGGGCGTTATGATGTTTTTTCGGTGGAAATTGGGAAAATACCGCGGCATAAACGCGGATCATATGCGTATCCTGCGGGCGCTGCACGGACAAGAGCATGAAAAATATAACAACGCCGCTCAAGATTTAATAAGAGTTTGTCACAACTGTCACAACGCTTATATGAATATATTGCAAATAGCTTCATCTGTTTCCGGTATGGAACGGACAGGGGCGTCCGGGCTTTCCGTCCAAAGGGCAAAAATCGCGCCCGGCGCTTACGGAGTAACACTGCCGGATACCCTGGATAAGGCGCTGTCTGGAGAGCCCGGTGACAGCGAAACGGGGAAGGGGATACCGAAAGAAAATATGAATACTGACTTTGAAATATTGATAGGTATCCCTGAAAAACTCTACAGGAAAATGGGGCAAACCGGGATAGAAGAACTCGAGAAAAGATTCAGCGGATTAAAGATCGCCGAAGTCCCCGATAAAAGCGGAGAATCAAAAATGGGCCGCATGGTCGAGCTCAGAAAAAAAATGCCCGGCGGACAGTCAATGGCCGCTTTGCTCGATATCGGGGAAGGATCCTCCGATGATATGGAGACTATTATCGGCGACTTCGTGAATAAAGCGAAAAAAGATATCATCAGCCTGATGAACCCTGAGATCACTTCGCTGACGGAGGAAACTATAAAAAGGATACGCGATATAGATAAACTTAAGGGTATAGCGGGAGTTCTTGTCCGGCTGTTCGACGATATGGAGTCACTGGAATTGTCGGAAAAAAGCCTTTATGAAATAAGAATGAATAAACTGAATTCAAAAATAGTCCTCTCGAGCGTTCAACGGACGGTTGACGCGGCAGAATACGCGTCAATGGTTTCCGAGGGTAAACAGAGATACATAAGCATATCCGCTAAAGACAGCGCGGAACTCCAGGTCATAGCTGATACCCTGGGAGCGATGTACCCGGGTAAGGATGATAAGCCCGCTTCCGCTTTCCTGCAGGTCAGGGTTTTTATCCCTGAAAAAGACCCCGTAAAACGGCAGGCGCGGCTTGACAAATACATGAGCCTGACAGGCCTCGATAAATATCTCGAAAAGAAAAACGTGATAGCCGTTGATACTCTCTCTATGACGCTCGAGGAAACGCTGGAAGCGGTAAGAGACAATACATTCGAGGAAGCCTGTGACGCGCGGATAGCCGTGGGCGACACGGGCATGATTAATCTTACGGAAGATGATAAACAGAAACTCATGGCCGCTCACGGGCCTTTATTCGTCCAGATGATGGATGAAAACGGCGGAGAAAGCGGCATTGTATCACAGCTTTTATACGCCATGCTGGAAATAAGCGTTAACCGTGAAAAAATACCGCCAAGCCTTGGCAGGGCACAGAAGCCTGACGCTGAAAAATACAGTAACTGGTATATTTATATTCCAAATATAACGGAAGCGGACTACAAAATGATGCGCGCCGAAATGGAAATGTACCGCGAAGTCCTGCGGAACGCGTAAAATAAAGGTATCCCGCTCGGTTTGTTTTGTAACCGGTGTTGCTGAACAATACGCGGCAGGGGTTGGCACCTGAGCATTACCCACAAGTAGACAAGTCCAGGAAATAATACACATTGGAGCGTATTAATGGCCACAAGGAAACCCAATTGGCTGAACTGCTCCCTGATAACCGGCAACGGGAAAAACTAACCTGTATTCTAAGGACGCTTATTATAGAACAATCGTTTTATTGGTATAGGGACTTTAGGAGGAAGAGTTGTAGTAATAGTTTTCACTAAAAGGGAAAACAAAACAAGAGTTATTTCTATGAGGAAAGCAAATGAAAGAGAAAAGAAAAAATTCAAAGACAGATTATAAGCGCATTGATTCCATGAAGGATAAGGATATTGATTATTCTGACCTCGCGGAATTAGATGATGAATTCTGGGCAAAGGCCAAGCTGGTATTGCCACAGCCTAAAGTAAAAGTAACTATCAGGCTTGATCCCCAGATAATAGGTTGGTTTAAAAACGGAAGCGATCATTATCAAACAAGAATTAATGCTGTTCTTAAATCTTATGTCGATGCCAAGAAAGCGGAGGCAAGGAAACACTAATTTGAGAGCGGGCCACGCGTCGCGGTATTGCCGCTACGGTGGCTGTGGCACATGCAATGCTGAGCGTTCCCCGCGTTTACGCCAATTCTAAAAAATATTTGTATTTGTAGGGGCGAAAAATTTTTCGCCCTTGATTAATAAATGATAATAGATTTCCTATTAGGGCGAATGATCATTCGCCCTTAACGCGCCCGCCCCACTAAACATGTACGGTTTTTCTACACGGCAGGCGCGGTTAAAAATAGAGGCGCTGAGTTCACCGGACGATTGACCGCGTAATCCTGACTAATTACATTGACACACATATATATTAAAGATATAATTTTTTATAATGTTATATTAATATTCTTCCTATAATGGGCCTTATGGAAGAACAGGAAAGTAATGGCGCCGGCTATCTAAGTTCGTATCTTATTTTATTTGAAGATGTTATGTAAAAATTACCGCAAAAAAAGGACTTGAAACATGGAAGAGAAAAACGAGCTTGTCGAGCAGAGATATAAGAACCTCGCTAAGATATCCGAGGCGGGCATTGATCCTTTTAAGCAGACTTTTGAAAATCCTGAAAGTATACAGGCCGTGAAAGAGGATTTTTCTGAGGCCAGGCTTTCAAGAGTAGCCGGCAGGATAATGGCTAAAAGGGAACACGGGAAAAGCGTTTTTCTGGACATTAAGGACTTTTCGGGTAAACTGCAGGCGTATATGAGGAAAGAGATCATCGGGGACGATGTTTTCGATATAGTTAAAACGCTTGATATAGGGGACATTATCGGTGTCGAAGGAGAGCTCTTTAAGACAAGGACCGGAGAGGATACCATACAGGTAAAGAAAATGACTGTGCTGTCCAAGTCTCTTCTCCCTCTTCCTGAAAAGTGGCATGGGCTTAAAGACGTTGAAACCAGGTTCCGGCAGAGATATGTCGACCTTATCGTCAATGATTCCGCGCGGGAAAAATTTAAAGCGAGGATAGAGATCATCAAAAGCATA
>JBDRAX010000131.1:0-8526 GCA_043823375.1 Candidatus Omnitrophota bacterium
GCTGACAACAAAACGAAAATCCACGCTTCGGCTTCAGAACCTTGGAAAGTAACGCTTGTTGATACAGGTAACAATACAATGACAGGCGGCAGGCTTAAAAGAATCCAGAAATATGTCGGGAATGAAGCTTTTATGATGACATACGGGGACGGTTTAGGCAATGTCAACATTGATGAACTTGTAAAATTTCACAAGAAGTCTAAAAAGTATGCGACAATCACTTCTGTCCAGCCCACGGGAAGATTTGGTGCCCTTGATATAAAGAAAGACCATACCGTAAGGGCATTTTTTGAAAAACCGGTAGGAGACAGGACTTGGGTTAACGGAGGTTTTTTTGTTCTTCAGCCGGAGATATTCACCTTTATAAAAGACGACCTGACCACATGGGAAAGGGATCCGCTTGAAAACCTCGGGAAGGAAAGCCAACTGGTTGCATACAAACACTCCGGGTTCTGGAAACCGATGGACACGCTGAGGGATAAGACCGACCTTGAAAACCTCTGGCAGTCGGGAAATGCTCCATGGAAAATCTGGAAGGAATAAGAAGAGGAAACAATGAAAAATAATTTCTGGAAAGGTAAAAGAGTGTTGATAACCGGACACGAGGGTTTTTTAGGAAGCAATATGACTAAAACTCTGGCCGGATATGGCGCGATAGTAACAGGTATTGATCCAAAAACGCATAGGAAAAACACTCTGTTTTCTAAAAACGATTATAGAAGTTTTAAAACGATTAGAGGTTCGGTTGCCAATTACAAATTAGTCTTTAAATTGTTGAAAAAAAACAGGATTGAATATGTTTTTCATATCGGGGCAGAAGCGATCGTAGGGGAATGCAACAAGAACCCTATGAAGTGTTTCAATGCGAACATTGAAGGCACATGGAAACTTCTGGAAGCCTGCAGGCAGTATGGCAAGATCAAAGCCATAGTTATAGCCTCCAGCGACAAGGCTTACGGCAGCCACAAAGTGCTTCCTTATAAGGAAACAGCTTCGCTACACGGTGATCATCCGTATGACGTATCAAAATCCTGCACCGATTTGATAGCGTATACTTATTTCCATACATATAATCTGCCTGTCGCGGTCACAAGGTGCGGGAATATCTACGGCCCGGGTGATTTCAATTTTTCGCGTATTGTTCCTGATGCTATTAGATGTGCCATAACCGGTAAAACTCTGAAAATACGCAGCGATGGCAGGTTTACAAGGGATTATGTGTATGTGGATGATATCGTAAACGGATATGTTATGCTTGCAGAACAGCTTGAAAAAAAGCGTTTAGCGGGTGAGGCATTCAATTTTAGCGATGAAAATCCCATTACAGTATTGGATTTCGTCAATGAAATATACAAAGCGATGGAAAAAAAACCCGGTTATAAAGTATTTAATATCGCTAAATACGAAATAAGACACCAATATTTGGCATCAGGAAAGGCGCGGAGATTGCTCGGCTGGAAACCACAATACTCATTAAAAAGCGGTATAGAAGCTGCGCTGAATTGGTATATGTCATATTTTGATAAAGAGGGCGGAGCGGTGAGCCTGTAATGTCAAAAGAGCGCGCAACAAAAATACTTCTAAGGACGTGCCCGGTTTGCGGCAACAGCTCGGGAGAAACGCTGCATACACAGAGATTCGTGATTCCGCAGGGCCACCCGCTGCCTTCCAGCTATGATGTTGTGGCTTGCTTAAAGTGCGGTTTCGTCTTTGCGGACAGCCAAGCAGGTCAAAAAGCATACGATCACTATTACTCACAGTTTTCAAAATACGAGGACTCTTCCGTCGCAACAGGTTCGGGAATAAAACAATACGATAAAGAGCGTTCTGACAATACCGCGAAGGAAATATCAATATACCTGAAAGACAAAGATGCCGCGATTGTTGACATTGGCTGCGCCAACGGTAATATACTGGATTCTTTGGTCGGCTTAGGGTACAAAAATGCGATCGGAGTTGACCCTTCCCCGGCGTGCGTGAAGTTCATTCAAAACAAATTAGGCGAAAGCAGCGCGTTGGTTGGAGGGTTGTTTTCCGGGCCAATATTGGAAAATAGCTCCATGAAAGGGGTTTTTGATTGCGTTATCCTTTCGCATGTAATGGAACATATTTATGATGTGCAGAGCGCGCTGAAAAATGTGTCAAAACTGCTGAAGAACGGCGGAATCCTGTTCGTGGAGGTTCCGGACGCATTGCGTTATAACGAGTATTTCATAGTGCCATATTATTATTTCGATTGCGAGCACATAAACCATTTTGATTCGGTTAGTATCAATAATTTGCTGATGCTGAACGATTTTGAGGAAACGGGGCTCAAACAATGGGAAATACGAGTCACGGAAAACCAGCTTTACCCCGTCATTGATGCAATATATACGAAAGTCGCAAGAAAGGCTGTTGGGGCGGGTATCACGAAAAGTGACAAAGCAAGAAGCAGTGTAATAGAATACATTGAAAGATCGGCGAAAAATGAGGGGCTCTCGGTTATAGGCGCGTTGGCAAAGACCATGGAACCTATTATTGTTTGGGGAGCGGGGTCATTTACGCAGCGGCTTCTTAAGGATACGGACCTTGCTAAGTGCAATATAGTCGCTTTTGTGGACAAAGACTCGAAGAAATGGGGGGCTAAAATAAACGGATATGACGTGAAGCCTCCGGAATACATAAAAAGCGCTGAGGGAACGATACTTATTTGCGCGGCTCTTTTCAGTAAAGATATAATAAATGAGATAATAAGCATGGGCGTGAAAAATAAATATTTGGTTGCTAAATAATACCGATGAAAATACTTATTACTGGCGGCAGCGGTTTCATAGGCAGGAATCTTAATGAGTATCTCGCTCCGAAACATGAAGTGTACAGCCCATCGCGCAAGGAACTTGACCTGCTGGATGAGAATGCGGTAAAGGTTTACCTGAATAAAAATAACTTTGACATTATAATTCACGGAGCCGTAAGGCCGGGACACCGTAACGCCAAGGACGCGTCGGGCCAGTTGTTTTGTAACACACGCATGTTCTTCAACTTAGCGAGAAACTCCGACTCGTATGGTAAAATGATTTACATCGGCTCGGGATTGGTTTATGACATAAGGAACTATGTCCCAAAAATGAAAGAGGACTATTTTGATATGCATGTGCCGGAGGATGAAGGCGGATTCTCGAAATATATAATAGCGAAATACATTGAAAAATCAGAGAACATTGTTGAACTGCGTGTTTTCGGTATTTTCGGAAAATATGAAGATTACGCGATCAGATTCATATCGAACGCAATCTGCAAGTCACTTTTTGACATGCCTATAACTATAAAACAAAACCGTAAATTCGATTATATCTACATAACCGACCTTATGCCCGTAATTGAGCATTTCACGTTGAATAACTGGCAACACAAAAGCTACAACGTGACCCCTGACAATTCGATAGAACTTCGCGAGCTTGCTGAAAAAGTGCGAATGATATCAGGCAAAGGCCTGCCGATAAAAATTTCTATTCCTGGTTTGGGCGCTGAATACAGCGGAGATAATTCCCGCATGCGTTCTGAGATTAAGTCTTTGAAGTATATGCCCGTCGATACCGCCATTGAAGACCTCTACGGATGGTATTCCAGTAATATAAAAAACATCGAAAAAAACGCGCTGCTTTTTGACAAATAGTAAAAGGGGAAATCAAAATGATTAAACTGACGGATTATATCACTAAAAGGCTTGTGGAATATGGTGTAAAAGACGTGTTCATGATCTCAGGAGGCGGAGCCATGCATCTCGTGGATTCTGTCGGACGGCAAAAAGGACTGCGCTATATTTGTCCGCACCACGAACAGGCCGCCGCGATAGCTTCCGAAGGGTACTCCCGAGTCTCCGGCAAAATAGGAGTCGCGGTAGTAACCAGCGGGCCCGGCGGGACCAACACGCTGACCGGTGTCATAGGGCAGTGGCTTGATTCCGTGCCGGCGTTGTACCTTTCTGGCCAGGTAAAAATAGAAACTACCATATCAGCCTGCCCTGAGATTAAATTAAGACAGCTCGGGGATCAGGAAATAAACATAGTAGATATCGTGAAACCTGTGACAAAATACGCTGTCATGGTAACTGATCCCGCTAAGATCAGATACCATCTGGAGAAAGCAGTATATCTGGCGACGCATGACCGCCCCGGGCCCGTATGGCTGGACATTCCCCTGAATATACAAGCCGCAATGATAGATGAAAATAAACTTGAGTCTTACGTCCCTGAAAACGGCGATACGGTATGTAGCGACATTAGAAACTGCGTGCGTGAGAGCGTTGAAGCACTCAGAAAAGCGAAAAGGCCCCTTATCATTGCCGGCAACGGGATACGACTGGGGAATGCTTTGAAGGAATTCGAAGATGTCATAAGGGTTTTAAAGGTTCCGGTCGTTACGTCATTTAACGGTTTCGATCTAATGGAAACAAATGACCCGTTATTCGTCGGAAGGATAGGGACGATAGGCAATAGGGCGGCTAATTTCGCCTTGCAGAACGCAGACCTGCTTATTTCCATAGGGAGCCGCAATAATATAAGGCAGATCAGTTACAACTGGGCGGCTTACGCGAGGAACGCGAAAAAGATAATCGTAGATATTGATGAAGCCGAATTGAAAAAGCCTACAATCAGGCCGGATATCGCAATAAACTGTGACTCGAAAGAATTTCTTAAGGTTTTTGAGGGAGCTTTAAAAGGCGTGAACCTGCCATCATGGGATGGGTGGAAAGACTGGTGCATGGTAAGAAAGAAGAATTATCCCGCGGTGGACCCATCGGCGAAAAATACAAAGAAAAACGTGGATCCCTATTATTTCATTGACGTCCTTACAGATTGTCTTCAGAAGAACGCGATAGTCGTCACCGGCAATGGGACAGCGAGCGTTGTTTATTTCCAAGCCGGTAAGGTAAAAAAAGGGCAGAGAGTGATATGGAATTCTGGTTGCGCTTCTATGGGTTATGACCTCCCCGCTGCCATAGGAGCGGCAATCGCTGGAAAACGGGACGTTGTCTGCATTGCCGGGGATGGGAGTTTGCAAATGAATTTGCAGGAACTCCAGACTCTCGCTAATCTCGGGCTGCCTGTAAAACTCTTCGTTCTAAATAACGCCGGATATATCTCCATACGGCAGACCCAGGACTCATTGTTCGACGGGAACCATGTGGGTTCTTCCGAAAAAAGCGGGGTAACCCTTCCGGATATTTTAAAGATCGCCGCCGCTTACGGGTTGAATCACTGCCTCATTGACAAACACGAACGTTTAAAAGAAAGGATAAACACCGTGCTTAAGACAAAAGGGCCGGTAGTTTGCGAAGTTAAGCTGCTTAACGACTATATTTTCAGCCCTAAACTATCGTCCCAGCGTATGCCGGACGGCACTTTGGTATCAAAACCCCTTGAGGACATGTATCCGTTCTTGGACAGGGAAGAATTTAATAACAACATGATAACGAAGGGATAAACAAGGAAAAATGGGAATAACAATGAAAAAATACGGTCTACAAATACCTGTATCGGTCAAAAACCACGAAGAGACGCTAAAAAAGAGTTACGGCCTCGAAAATATGGAATCATTTCGGGGCGCCATTATATTCGGCACAGGCATATTGGGGGTTAAAACCGCCAGACTCTTGAAAGATCTTAAAATAGATGCGGCCGCGTTTTCCGATAATGACAGTTCCAAATGGGGAAAAAACATTAAAGGGTTGCCGGTTATACCGCCGCGTATGATAGTTGAGCGCGAATATTCAAGAATAATCATCGCTTCTAAATACGTAAGGGACATATATTTCCAACTGAAAAAGATGCAATTAGAAAGGATTGTGCCGCATTATGTCATTAGCGTTATTTTTCCTGATATTCTGCCCAACCCGCTGCATTCGGGCGCTATGGCATCGATAATTGAAGGCATGAGCGGGATCGAGAAAGTATACGCGAGGATGGAGGACGAGGAGTCGAAAAATCTTTTTATCAGGCTTCTCAGATTCAGAGTAACGCTTTCGCCCGAAGACCTTCCGGCGCGGGAAGCGGGGCAATACTATCCCGGAAAATTCTGGAAATTATCAAAAAATGAACGGTACGTTGACGTCGGGGCGTTTGACGGCGACACGTTAAAGGATTTCATTACCTTCACAAAAGGGAGTTTTAGAAAATACATAGCCCTTGAGCCCGATAAGGATAATTTCCTCAAATTATGCGCAAATATACCGGTCAAACATGTTATGAAGGTAATACCGTTGCTGGCAGGGGCCGGATCGGCAATGAAGGACGCATATTTTTCCGCTTTCGGAAGGGACGATTCGTCCGTAAGCGAGACGGGGACCGACAAGATAAGGATTGTCGCCCTGGATTCATTGGAAGGGTCGCGAGATTTCACGACGCTGAAGATTGACGTCGAAGGCTACGAACCGGAAGTCCTCAAAGGCGCGAAAAAATGTATTAAAACCGGGATGCCGAAACTGGCGGTATGCGTCTACCACAGGCCGGACCACCTGTGGAGGCTGCCGCTGCAAATACTTAAGTATAACGGAAATTATAAATTTTATTTGCGGCACCATGAACCTGAGATATTCGGTACGGTGCTTTATGGCGTGAAGGATTAAAAAAGATATGTTCGACAATGTAATTTTTGATTTTGACGGCACGTTATTCGATACAGCGGGAGACATCAGGGCCGCCTTTAAAAAAGCGTGCGCTTCATGCGGTTGTAAAATAGCGCTTAAACTGCACGATATACCGATCGGACCCCCGCTTACCGAGATAATAAGCATAGTCGCTCCCGGGGCCGATATCAAACAGAGGGATAAAATCATAAAAGAGTTCAAAAGGATATATGACTCCAGCTCTTATCCTCATACGAAGCCGTACACGGGAGTGCCGGAACTCCTCGAAATACTTCGAGATAGCAAAAAGAAGATATTCGTTGCGACTAACAAGCGGTCACTGCCGACCAAAAAGATAATCAGGAATCACGGCTATAAATATTTCAGAGATATTGTAACTATTGATAGCTTGAGAGAGGCGAAATATTCCAAAGCGCAGATGATAAAGCACTTGATAGACAAGTGGGGTATGAAAAAAAACAAAACATTGATGGTCGGAGACGCGGAATCGGACATCATCGCGGCCCGGACGAACAAAATACTGTCGTGCGTAGTGCTTTATGGGTACGGGGACAAACGCTTTTTGAGAGGTGTTGATTCGGATTACATGATAAGCAGCCCGAAACAGCTTATAAAAATCATATTGAAAGGAGACTAAAGACAATGGACAAGAGAATTTTTGAAGACCTGTTTGTTTTGGAATTGGCGAATAATCATTGGGGAAGTTTGGAGCGGGGGATGAGGATTATAACGGATTTCGCCCGGATAGTGAGGTTCAACAATATCAGGGCCACGATAAAGCTGCAGCTGCGAGACGTGGATAACTTCATCCATAAGGATTTTCGGGACAGGGAAGATATCAGGTATATAAAGAAGACCCTTGATACGAAAATGTCTACGGACGACTACGCCGCATTGCTGCAGCACGTTAGAAAATGTGGGTGCATCACTTCGGCCACGCCATTCGACGAAAAATCAGTCGAATTGTGCGCGGAATTGGGCGTTCAGATAATAAAGATAGCGAGCTCTGATATAAATGACTGGATATTGATCGAAAAGATCGCGAAATCAAGAAAACCAGTGATAGTGTCGACCGGGGGATCGTCATTGAAGGACATAGACGATCTTGTCACTTTCTTTGAGAACAGGAACATACCTTTGGCTCTTAACCATTGCGTCTCCCACTATCCCACGGAAGATTGCGACCTGCAGCTGAACCAGATAGATTTTCTCAAAGAAAGGTATCCGAAGAACGTCATAGGACTTTCATCTCATGAGTACCATGACTTGACATCTTCCATTATGATGGCATACGCGAAAGGCGCAAGGACTTTTGAAAGGCATGTTGATATCAATCACGACGGGATCGCTGTTTCGTCTTATTGCGCAACCCCTGAACAGGTTGATACATGGTTCAAAGCGTTCCATAAAGCCAAGGAGATGTGTGGAGCGAGCGGGAAAGAAAAAAGAATCCCAAGTGAAAAAGAAATAAAATACCTTGACGCGCTCGTACGCGGTGTATACGCTAAAAAAGACCTCCCGGAAGGGCAGATACTAAGAGAGGAAGATGTTTATCTCGCGGTACCTCTTCAGCAAGGTCAAATATCCTGCCGCGAGCTTATGTCGGGCGAAGTCCTTCTCAAAAGCTGCGAAAAAGACAAACCGTTGATGATAGATATGATAGACAGCCCTTACGCGAACAATGAGTCGCTTAAAAAGGAAATATTTGAACGCGGTATCTGAAAGCTTGTTAGCTAGATTTTAGATATAATAAAGGAACGGAGAGTTTAAAATATGAGAAGATCCGAGGACAGGGAAAACATATTGAAAGCCGTTAAAGAGTATTTTCAAAATCAGCCTAAGAAGAGATTCAAGGCAGGTGAAGATTATGTCAACTACGCCGGAAGAGTCTATGA
>JBDRAX010000132.1:0-3893 GCA_043823375.1 Candidatus Omnitrophota bacterium
GGCTGGGGAATTATGCTTGATGACCTTTTTGCCGGTATTTATACGAATATAGCTTTGCAGATATTGACCCGTTTTTTCTGATCCGTTCTGTATTAAGTTTGCCGGAAAATGAAGGTTAATCCCCAGAATTGTATGTCAGAATTGTATTTTCAATCTCCGGCATTTATGATAAGATTACGGTGGAAAACAGATATAGCGCTGTAAGCTATGTGATCATAAAAAGACAAGGATGGGGGACATGAAAGTTTATTTAGCAGGTTACAATGTTGACACGACCGTGCTGCGTGAGATGGAAGAAAAAGCCGGGAAAAGGCAGGATTTGACCCCTGAGGTACTTTCCGCGGCATATGCCCGCATAAGCCGTGATCCCCGTTCTATCAATGAAATACGCGATGACGCCAGGGCGGAAGTGGAGAAGTCCCGGAGATCAAATTCAACTATAATTTTTAAAATGGGCCATCATTCCGTAGCGGAACATGCTGTTTTTAACCTCGATATCCTCGGTGTTTCGCGCCTCGCGATGGAAGAACTTGAAAAATTCCGACTGTGTTCGTACACGGAAAAATCACAGAGATATATAACTCTGGATAAGGATTTTGTCCTGCCGCGGGAAATAAAAGGCACACGTTTTGAAAAAACGTTTCTCGGCCTTATCCACGAACAGAATGAGGCGTATTTCAAATTTTTCAACGAACTGAAAACGTATGTTTTTAATAAATATTCAGATCTGGCGGAAGACCCGAAAAACGCGGGGCTTTTGGAAGGGTGGGCAAAAGAAGACGCCAGGTATATAACTTCTCTGGCTGCCGAATCTCAGGTAGGGCAGACTATAAACGCGCGGACACTTGAACTTCTGCTCCGGCGCTTTGCTTCCAACCCTTTGAATGAAGTTAAACTTCTGGGTGAGAAGATATATGAACAGATATCAGGGATCGCTCCGTCGATCGTGCTTTTTCACAAGGCCAATGACAGGGACCTTAAAACTTATCCTGAACTGAGGAGCCTCGCGGAAAAGATCACGCGGCAGCTTACTCCGCTTCATGGGGATATTAACGGCAGGGAAGTCCTGTTGGCGGAATATACAAAAGGCGGTGATGATATAGTCGCCTCTTCACTCCTCCATTCTTCCGCGGGGATCCCATATGAGCAATGCAAAGCCGTGATAGCGGGCTTATCGCGGGATGAGAAAGAGAATATTTTTAAAACATCATGGCGCAATATGCAGTTTTATGATTCAATGCTCCGGGAATTCGAATATGTCAATCTTACGTTCAATATTGTTTTGTCAGCCGCTTGTTTCGGACAGCTCAAAAGGCACCGCATGGCCACAATTACGGCGCAGCCTTATGACCCATCTCTTGGAGTAACCGTACCTGATTCGATAAAAGAAACAGGGATGGAAAAGCCTTTTCGTGAAATAACGGCTAAAAGCGAGGCTCTTTATCATGATATCAGAAAAGAACAGCCTCATGCCGCGCCGTATGCCCTTACCAATGCCCACAGAAAACGCGTACTAATAAGGCTTAACGCCCGCGAATTGTACCACATATCGCGATTGAGAGAAGACGCGCATGCCCAGTGGGATATCAGGAAGGTGTCAAAGGCGATGGCGGACAGCGCGAAGAATGTTATGCCGCTTACATTCGCGCTGATCGGCGGTAAAGATAAATACAGCAGTATCTATCAGAAAATATATGGGGCGCTTCCAAACGTTGCGGAAACTGTTTTGCCGGAGGCGCGTAATATAAAAGCCGGTCTATAATCCGTTTCTGCCGCGGCATTTTCAAAACGCCTGTAACTGTTTTTTTCGGAGCAAAAGTTCTGCGCGAACTATTTTTCGATCTCGTAATCTTACAGCGCTCCCGCCAGCCTTTTTAAACACAAATTTGTATATCCTATTTTGTATTTACCGAATCAGTATGGCATACTTTAAAAAAAATACAAACGATAGGAGAATATATGAGCAGCGAAGAAAATAAAAAAGAGCGGATGGTGAAGATTATCGCGGGGATTGCCGCTATCGGAGGGATCCTTTTCGGTTTTGACACGGGAGTAATTTCGGGGGCGCTGCTTTTTATCAAAAAAGAATGGTCACTTGTGCCGTTTTCCCAGGAGCTGATAGTAAGCGCGGTGCTTCTGGGAGCGGTTTTCGGTTCAGCTTTGAGCGGAAAGATCACGGATCATTTCGGCAGGCGGAACGTCATAATAACTACAGGCATAGTTTTCATTGTCGGGTCGATCGCTACCGCGCTCTCTCACTCGATCGGCACTCTTATAGCCGGCCGGTTCATTATCGGAATAGCAATTGGTATAGCGTCTTTCTGCGTGCCGTTGTACATTTCGGAAATAGCTCCAGCGAAGGTTAGAGGGGCGCTCGTATCCCTCAACCAGTTGGCTATTACGATAGGTATCGTGGTTTCCTATCTTGTCGACGAGTCTTTTTCAGGGGTGGATCATGGCTGGCGGTATATGTTTTTAACAGGCGCTGTTCCCGCTGTCATACTGGCATCAGGTATGATGTTTCTTCCCAAAACACCGCGCTGGCTGATGTTTCACGGCTATGAGGATGAAGCTCGTAAAGTATTTGAAAAGATAAGCACAGGGGAGAGCCTGGATAATAATATAGCGCAGATGAAAAAAAGCCTCAGCGAGGAAAAAGGCGGCGGATGGTCGGAACTGACAGTACCCTGGTTGAGAATGCCGCTATTGATAGGTATAGGGATAATGTTTTTTCAGCAGATCACGGGAATTAACACTGTTATTTACTACGCGCCGACGATTTTTCAGCTGGCTGGATTTAAGTCTGCCGCGAGCGCGATAGGGGCTACGGTGGGAATAGGTGTAGTGAATGTCCTTATGACCGTTGTCGCGATCAGGATCATCGACCGTGTCGGAAGGAAGCCGTTATTATATTTCGGGCTGGCGGGTATGGCGTTTTCGCTCGGTTTACTCGGGCTTGCTTTCAAGATGCAGGCATCCGGTGCTTTTTTAAAAACAGTTTCAGTCGGAAGCCTGATACTTTACATAGCGTCTTTTGCCATAAGCCTCGGGCCCATAGCGTGGCTTATAATATCTGAGATATATCCTTTACGCGTGCGCGGCGTGGCGATGAGTATAGCTACTGTTTTTAACTGGGGTGTTAATTGCCTGGTAGCTCTTACATTTTTGACCATCATTCATAAGCTTGGCGCGGCCGCCACATTCTGGCTTTACGGTTTTTTGAGCTTATTCGCCTGGGTCTTCTGTTACCTGTATGTACCCGAAACAAAAGGGCGTACGCTTGAAGAGATCGAACAGCATTGGATCAATGGGAAGTCTCCAAGGGCATTGTAACGAGTTATGTCGTTTTCTCGATAAAACCATAAATTTACCCAATTCAAATATGGAGTTTTTATGGGCAAAAAAACAAACTTTTCAATGGCTCACATCGATCGAATCACATTGAATTCAGTATAGAGCTATACTAAAATATTGCACTAATCAATGAATCCGGGACATCCGTTCCATTTTTTATTATTTAAAAAAGAGGTGGGAATATGTTTATCAGCTCTGCAGGAATGTTGAAAATTAAAGTTATCCGCGGTTTACTTGCTATTGTTCTGATTCCCGTTTTTTTTCTCTCCAGTGTTACTTGCGCCGATGAATTGCCCGCGCGAACCGGGAGCATGAAACTGGGAACATGGTATGTCTCTCAGCTTTTGATCGATGATAAAGATGAGGAATGGGTACGGGAAAAAGCTTTTGAGGGAGATTTCTACGAGAAATACGCGCGTTATCTGGCGGATAAAGCCGACCGTATCGCCGGTGAATCACAAAAAGAGCTTGTGGATGTACAGATCGGTCTTTTGAGAGCGATCGAAGATAAAGCTTTTATGAACAATATGCCGGAGGGT
>JBDRAX010000133.1:0-2039 GCA_043823375.1 Candidatus Omnitrophota bacterium
ATTTTGAAAATAAAAAAGAACATCTTGCTCCCATAAATCCGCTGGAGGTTGTCATATATGAAGCTGAAAACACGCTTATGGAAGTAAACGCGAAGAGAAATGAAGGAACAAAAAGAATAGATGACGAGACCTCCGAAAAACTGAATAAAAGATATGAAACAATAGCCCTGCAGTATCTTTACGCAGGGAAATACCCGGAAGCCGGGGATTTATTCATTAAGATAAGAGCATGGATACTAAAGGAGGTAGAGAAGCTCAAAAAACAAAAAGGCGAGGCTGAGAATCCTGAGGTTTCGGGTAAGATCGAGAGTTTCCGGACCTGGTTATACCAGATAAACAGATATATTTTAGAAACGGATTCCACGCGGATCGAAGAACTTTTTAATGCCGCGCTGTGGCTCCAAAAAACCGGTAATACTCAAGAGGCAAGCGCCATGGCGCATGACGCGCTCATTCTCACGGAAAAACTTAATAAGGAAAACAATGAAGTTGTTAAACTTATGGGAGTAAGGGTAAGCGCCCTCAGGAACTATAAAAGAAAAATAGAAAATTTTCTTCGGGATCCGGGAAAAATAGTAGAAGCTGTGGATAACATAAAGAAACGGGGAGAGGCTATAGCAGCCCTGGAAAAGAGGCGAGAGTCTTTTGATGAATTATACGCGATATTGGATAGATCCGGAACGCCGCTTACCGAAAAATTTACAAACTTTACAAATGCTGTTTCTTCGCTGGCGGAAGACGATTTCAGTAGAAAAATAACCGGTAAGGTCAATTCTTCAGAGCTTGAGGGCCTTTTTAAGGAACCGGGTAATATGACGGGTGAAAAAGCTTTAAAGGCCGCGTTCAGCGCGCCTGAAACATGGAAAAGAACACAAGTAACGGAACTCCCTTACGCGGATAAAAATGTTAAGGAAACATGCTCTGTGAAAGGTCTCGATACAGATGACGAGGTGATAGTTATACCTGACGTACACGGCGACCTCAAGGCATTGAGGGATTATCTTGAAGGCTTGGGGCTCATACGGAAGGGTTCTGAAGAGAAAGGCGGGGATGATGTCTGGACAGGCAAAAATGTGACTGTCGTACAGATGGGAGACCTTATAGACCGTGGGCCTGATTCTCTGGGTTGCCTTAGGTATATGCGCGGGATCCAGAAAAAAGCTGAAGAATCCGGGACAAACAGTAAAGTCGTCAGGCTTATGGGTAATCATGAAATACTGTATCTTCTGGACGCGGAATATGACGAGAAGGACCCGGCGCTTGATAAGAGAAGATTAGACGCGGTCAGGATAAATGTATCACGGTCGAGAAGAACGATGAATATCCCAGAAAACGAAATTCCTGAATTGCTTAAAATTTTAAGGGAAGATATAGAAAATAACAATATAGTTGCCGTATACCAGAAGGGCGGCAAGATGTTCAGCCATAGTGTAATTACGAGTTATATTATCCAGGATGTGCTCGGAGAGGCTGACGCAGAAAAAGCAAATGACGCTTCATATAAAAACCAGAGACGCGCTGAGTTCGAGAAAGAGGTTAATGAGAGGCTGAGAAGCGCGGTTAAAAATAATATTTTTACTGATCCGATCTTTAATATGGGCAAAGATATAGATGTGGAGCTGGAAGAAAAAGCAGGTGTTTTTTTCGGTTATATAAGGAATTGTTACTTATTAAACAGAACGTTAGGTGTAGCGCAGTCCGAGTTCGATCAGGTAGTCGGGCATGACCCGCTATTGTGGGATATAAAGGCTGTGCCAATACGTTCAGGCGAGGGTTCGATAATAGGTGTGGATGTTGGTATGTCGGAAGGTTTTGCTGAACGGGGCAGTCCGTGCCCGAGGAAAGCGCTTGTTTTTAAAGAAGGGAGTGTTTTTATAGCTGAAAAACAGCAGAGCGGTGCTGGTGATATTGTTTCAGATACTCAGCAGGAGGGAAGAGCAGGCAGGACGGATGATATCAGAGAGCGCTATGAAAAGGTGGAAAAACAGATAGACCGGATTTTAGCAGGAATGATTCCTGATGTGCAATATCTTTTCAAG
>JBDRAX010000134.1:0-5595 GCA_043823375.1 Candidatus Omnitrophota bacterium
GAGGGTGTGAAAACAAATTTTTTACGGCAAGTGACAACCGAGTTCGAAAGCCGTCGTTTGAGAGACCAGGCAAAAAACGCTGATAAGCCCGGTTTTGCTATCGGTTTTGTCGGAGGTATTTTGACAAAGGCTAATTACGGCGTTGATGAACATGAAGCTCTTTCAAGAGCGACACGGAAAATAGCATCAAAAGAAAAAATTATTTCTCTGTCCTCCGCGGACCCGGTTCCTGCGATAGATATCACATCGTCTATAGATCTGATAAGTGACAAGACCAAATTGTTTTCACTTTTTGCCAGGCTTATTGAGGGCGATCAGGACCAGATGGATTTATTGTATGGTTTTTATACTGAACTTATCAGGACTGTGAATGAACCGGCTGAAAGAGTGCTTCTGGTGAAAATTTTTACTGAAACCATGGAAAAACGAGAGATAAACGGATATATGTATAGGATACTATCATCTCTGTTCGGGGCGGATAAGGCGAGATCGGAATTATCTGATTTTTTGACAGACACCCTGCGTGACAGTGATACAAAAAGAAAAATTCTGAGGTTATTTTCTATTTACCTTAATACGTTCGCCGATGTAGAAGATAAACTCCGGGTTTATAAATTGTTTTCAGACCTTATAAAAGATCAGGATGTCGCGATAGAACTTGAACATCAATTTTCAAATATGTTTGAAGACCTCAGGTATAAGAGGCGCCTTACTGATATACTGGCTGAAACCCATATATCAAACACGGATAAAGAACGGCTGTCTAATATCCTGTCAGATAAAGCCCCCGGTGAAGAAGAAAAAATACGCGTGAAGGATACATTGAACGGGCTGCTCGCGGATATAAAGACGAAAGACAGATTGAAAGAAGTTATCCCGGGAGTAACAAATCTGAAAGTGGCGTCTATTACCGGCTGGATCGATGAATTTAAAGAAGAACTGCGAAAAGATCTGCGGTCCGTAAAACGTAAAGATCTAAGTGATCCATGCCAGATGGATTCGGATAAACTCTATGAACCAGAGATCGAGGAAATCGTGAACAGAGCCGCTATGAAGCTTATAGCCCATCCTAGTGTATACAGCGGGCGGGATACTGTATATATTGACAGCCTGTATTTCCGGATGTTATCGGAATCGGAAGAATTTTCGCAGGAACAGCAGAAAAATGTCGCAATGAAAGATGATCTCTTTTCGGATCTCTTATATCATGAGGGGCTTCATCTGAAGAAAAACGAAAAAAAAGAGCCCCTCTATACTGAAGAAGAAGTTCATGAAAAAGCCCCGGTCGAGCGTATCCGGAAGGCTATGAAAAAACGTACTATTCTGATAGCGCAAAGCGGAGGAGATTGCGCCGGATTGAATACAGTGGTGGGAAACACGGCTCTCGAACTTGCAAAAAAAGGATATGCTGTTTTCGGTATAAAACAGGGATTTACGGGGCTGGCTCAGCCAGATATCGAGAATTATCTGATCCACATTGACAGGCGGAAGGCTGAGCGTTTTCTCTCCCGTCCGACAACGGATCTGGGGTCTTCCAGAGAAGAACCGTTCTCTATTATCGAACTTATTAAAACACATGAAAATAAGATGTTTAGAAATAACGCGTATTCACTGTTAAGGCGGATGCGGGAAATAAGGGATTGGTCAAATATCACGACGGAAGAGGCCGCGTTATTTTCCGGGATGCTAAAACTTTTTGATGATGAAGGATTTTTTCCGAATAAGGAAGAAGCGAAAAAGTATAAAAAAGCATTTGAGATATTTGTTAATACTCTCAAAAACGCGCTTGGTTTTTACGGCCTTGTTGTTACCGGGGGGGATGATCATTGCAAACTTCCCATGAAAATTGACTGGTTTTTGACCGGGAAATTCAAATCTCTTCTCGGTGAAGATTTTTTCAGCGATGTTACGGAGCCTGTTGAAGAAAATGGGAGTAATAACGCGTCTGTGCCCGGAGCCGCTAAATTTGTCGCCGTCGGTATACCGAAAAGTATTGATTATGACGCCGCCACACAGATGCTGGGTTTTGAGACAGCCCGGCAGCATTTATTCGGAAGGTTCTGGAATTCGGCCCTGACCGGTAACCGGAGGAATTCTGTGACAGGGGAAATAGAAGACAGCGAACTCAGAGTATCTATCTTTGAAGTTATGGGTAGAAAAGCGGGGTGGCTTACTTTAGGCGTCGCCAGCAGGAACAAAATGGATTATCCTGAGCTTTTCAGGGTCGTAGGCCCGCGGGAATACTATGAACTTGTTGAAATGGCCGGGAGCGAACAAGGGGACGAGTTTCTTGATGAATTTAAGGAGCGCGAGGAAAAACAGCGTTTATTTACTCTTTCAAATATTTTTAAATGCAAAATAGTTAACGGGATCGAAAAACAAAACAGGATCCGAAAAGTTGAAGGTATACTTAGAAAAATGCGGGAAGCGGATGAACTCAAAAATAAAATGGAGCAGATAAGAGATACGGTCATGATAATCCTGCCTGAAAAACCTGTTTCGATCATTAATATCTTGCGGAGGGCAAAAGAAATCAGGAGTAAGAAAGGTGTCATTAATATAGCTGTTTCCGAAGGTTTTAAAATAAACCAGAATGACCCGTTATGGAATCTCCTACTTGAAAAACAACCGTTATTAAAGGCTAAAATAAAAGCCGCCGGCAAACTTAAGCCCGATAAGCACGGGAATATACAGCTCGCGGGCGCTTCGGAGTTTGTATGGGGCATACTCGCGACAAGATGGTCGGAACTGGAAGGCGCGGAACTCGCTGAAGTAGCGCGCGTTAGCCCTGAACTCGCTGAAGAGCTTAAAACTATGGATCTTGGTTTAAAATGGAGAGATATCAACCATACGATTTTTGGTTATATAGGGAGAGGCCTGAGGCCGTCCGTGTGGGATATGCGCATGGCTGAACAGTACGTGGAAAAAGCGGTTGAGCTTTTAATGGAAAAAAAGACCGGATATATGGTAGCGTATTCGGATGCTAATACCCCTTTTGGGAGTGAACCTGTGGCGTTGCCAGCGGAGAAGGTGTTGACCTTAAAAGGTAAAAAGTTCTCCCGTGACCTGATCACACTGAGCGAGGGGAGCCCGTTTTTTAACGATGTTTTTTCTCTGGCTCGGGAATCCGCTGAAGAAGCCCTGAGAGGCTTGTTCGCGGGACTTAAGAATTTTAATAAAACCAACCTGGAATTCCGGGAGAATATAGAAACCGCGGAACAAGTTTCTTTTTTATATTTTGGCAGGTTTGTAGCGCAAATGTCGGAAAATAAAGGGTACAGAGAAGATGTGGAAAAAAATATATGTGCTTCGCTTCAATTCCTTAAAAAGGAGGGGGCTCTTTTTGATAAAACCGCGGAATCTGTAAAAGCGATTTTGAGAGAGTATGAAAACGTTGTAGTTTATTTTAAAGGTTTTATTCCATATACGGATGGAGAACTGTGTGAAGACGGTGTTATTATGGAAGGGGATGATGGGAGGGTGAAGAGCTATGAAATAAAAACCGGAAAAATTGACGCGGTTGACACCGACCTTGACCTTGATACAATAATCGACCTTCTTCTTGAAGATTTCAGGAGTACAGCGGTTTCAGCCTGGGCCCATAAAACAGGCTCGATATTTGAGATGCCAGGCGGAAGGGGGCTTATTACTCTTGGCGTAGGAGAGCCTGAAAACTGGGAAAACTGGGATGATGAAGACAAGGCGACGTGGGAGAAAATAAAGGATACTATTATTGTTCTTGTCCCGGGGCGTGAAGTCAGACTGACTCAGATCGTCGAAGCCGCGAGTGAGAAGATGAAGCAGTATGGAACAGTTAATATTGTAATAGGGAGGGGCTACGGATTGTCCGAGGGTGACCCTGTGCTTAAAAAACTTCTGCAGAAAGACGAGTACCTTAAGATCAAATTCGAGACGTCAAGAAGAGATTACTGGCTTATAGAACTTTTTCGTGATGATATGGAGGAGCGCGCCGATGACCTTGGAAGATCAAACGAACCTACTTTGATCGAAAAATACAATATCCTCAGGGATGATCCCGCTTTGAGAGGGGAGTTTGATGCTAAAAAAGACGCTATGTTCCTGGAAAAAATGTTCAAGAAAAATCCTGAAGAGCTTAAAAAAAGCGAGGGTTTTGCCGATAAAACAAGCTATCTGAAGGACTTTTTTTCGCGTAACCCTGTCGCTCTGGTGGAAATGGATGCTTTACGTGAGGATTTCTTTTTCGAAAAATTTTTCGAAAGATATCCGGAATTGGTGGGACAATACGCGCGTCTGCGAGAGGAACACTTCAGAAAGGACCAGTTGTATAAAGTCAAGGATATAGCGAAATTCCTGCAGGAAGCGCTGGTTATGAAAGCCCCTGGTGTTTTTAAGTCTTTAAGCGCCGCAAGATGTAACCAGACGGGACAGACTCTTTCCATAGAGAGGATGGCTGATGTCAAAGAACTCTATGAAGAAAGGACATCTTCTATTATCGAAAAGGAAAGATCGAAGAATATGGAAGAGATCGAGCTTCTCACGGGAAAGATGCTTGAGCAAGTTGAAACCGCGGGAGAAAGAACTGACAATATTGTGATCATAATGAAAGAAAACCTTCCTGAAATCATAACATCACAAAAGGGCGAACAGTTCGCGGAGCTTCTGGTGAAAGAATACGAGATGATGGAACAGCATTTAAGGCGTGGTTTTTACCGAAATGAAAAAGAAAAAATTGAGGGTGTCATAAAAGTTAAAACTGATTCTGATATTATCGAGATGGTAAATCATGTTTCAGGGCTCGACAAAAATATCAAGATAATAATACTTGATGACAGTACGATGGGTACCGTGATGAAGCAACCATTCCGTGAGTTCCTTAAATATGATGAGCAGAAGATCGAAAGGCTCTGGAAAAACATTGGGCCTCTTGGGAAGAATTATATTAACGCTGACGGTACGCTGAGAGAGGAATTTTCAGCTTTAAAAAAATCTTCGGAAATGGATCTCGATGAGGAATTTTCCGCCGATGAAAGCAGAATATTCGCGGCTATAAAAAGATACGAGATGATAAAGACTCAAAGGCAGATGTATTTAACGGATAGAAAAGCCGGAGAAGATTACTGTGTTATATCCGCGCAGAGCGATTCGATCGATGATTCAAGATCTATACCATTCGTGAATCTTAACGCCATGGCATATCTTGGAGTCGGAATACTGCAGGAAAACCTCAGTCTATTCCGTCAGGCATACCGGTTGTTTACCGGTGAAAAGCCTGATGAGAATCTTTTAAAACAATTCGCGAAAAAGGCGCTTTCTGTTATTAAGGTTCTGCCCAGAATCATAAAACTTACAGGAAAAGCTGTTGATGAGCGCGATATCAGAGACATCTTCAAAGCCGCGGCTTAATCTATCCGCGTAAAAAATGGTTTTCAGGAGGATGAATAATTCTGCTGGAAACCATTTTTTTAACTTAACCCATGTTTTTCCATACCGATAAGCATTCGGAAATATCACATTTAAACTAGCGTTAAACGTTAGTAAAAAAGTTAGCAAGAAAAGCAAAAAAAGCCTTTACCAAACCGCGGAAAATTGTTATAATCTACTACAACAATCTTT
>JBDRAX010000135.1:0-4498 GCA_043823375.1 Candidatus Omnitrophota bacterium
TAATGACGAATATTTGGGATTCAAGGTTTACGCGGGGGCAATAGGAGAAAATTTTGACACAAATACACCTCAAATGGTGCTTCATAAAGGCGGCAACGTCGGCATCGGGACGGACGCGCCGGGGGCGAAGTTGGACATTAAAAAAGATAATGTTGCAGCAACAGCGTGGACTCCTAATTTAGTAATTAATTATGGATATACAGGAATTGGTGCTAACGGATTAAGAATTAGAACTGACCAACAGGATATTAATTATGACATATTCGGATATGACCACACCTCTTCTAATGACGAATATTTGGGATTCAAGGTTTACGCGGGGGCAATAGGAGAAAATTTTGACACAAATACACCTCAAATGGTGCTTCATAAAGGCGGCAACGTCGGCATTGGGACGGACGCGCCCGCGGTTAAACTTAGCGTTGTCGGCGGCAGGATCGCTCAGGATACATGGACGGCGGACGGTGATGTCGCGGTTCAGTATGATACAGGCGGAACCAATGCCCTGGGTATTGCCACCTCCGACCGCAGGTTAAAGAAGAACTTTGAGCCGCTCACGGACTCGCTTGATAAGACGCTCCAGATAGAAGGGTTGCTGTATCACGATAAAGACCAGGAGGATTCGGAGAAGAAGAAGCTCGGCCTCATCGCGCAGGATGTCATGGAAGTGATGCCCGAAGCGGTGTTCGCGTATCATAACGAAGAGACCGACGAGGAGTACTACGGCGTGCATTATGAGCGCCTGAGCGTGCTGTTGATTGAGGCGATAAAGGAGCAGCAGGCGGAGATCGCGGAGCTGCGGGACCGGGTCGCGGTGCTGGAAGCGCGGACGTAGGGGCGAATAATTATTCGCCCGTACGAATTCCATTTTCATTTTCCGCGGGGGGACGGAATTATAAATAAAAATCGTAGGGGCGCGGTTACCGCGCCCTTTGTTTGGATGACCCGAAGGGCGGGGGAACCCCGCCCCTACGTGTCATTCTGCCTGTCCCGCCTGCCCCGAGCAAGGCCGAGGGGAGCGAAGCCGAGGGGAGGCCCCGAAGGGGCGAAGAATCTAGATCCTTCGGCTTCGCCCCGGGATGACGGAAACCCAAGTCCCGCATTTACACAGTCCCCCCAGGATTACAAATATTCGGGACTTTTTCACCACAATATTCGAGGCCTGACTACACCTAACTCCTGTCATCTAAAGGAGTTACACACACCATATGCCCTAACTCTTGCCGAATAAATGAGTTGCGAGGATTTTAAGCCAAAAATAAACATCGCTTTAATTAATCTATACTCCAACTTCATATATTCGGGGCTTTACAATAACCCAATCATAGCGCATAATAAGGCTTCAAGGTGCAGGAGAGGTTCAAGGTCGTGGGGAGCGCAATCGAAAGATGAGGATGTACACACAGGAGGTCAAAAATGGCTAAACGATTCAGGGATTGGATAATCCAGGCCGAAAGCGATCTTGCGCATGCAAAAAAATCTGTAAAAATGCAGGATTGGAATTGGGCTTGTTTTGCCGCTCAGCAGAGCGCGGAAAAAGCGCTAAAAGCGCTTTATGACTTTTTAGGCGGCGAAGGGTGGGGACATGTGGTAGTCAAGCTGCTCAGGGAATTACCGAAAGATAAAATACAAGTTGAAGAGGCGTTGTTGAAAAAGGCGGTTTATCTGGATAAACTTTATATTCCGACGCGTTATCCGAACGGTTTTGACACCGGCGCGTCTTGTGAATATTATACGGAAAAAGAGTCTGAGGAGGCGATAAGATATGCCGAAGATATTCTTTCCTTCGTCAAAACCTGTATTCATTGACGCGAAAAATGTTATTAAAGAATTCCGGGCGGTCGCGTTAAAAACAGCTAAACACAATGCGCGTATAAAAGCGGTTTATTTGTTCGGTTCCTACGCGCGTGGTAATCCCGGACTGCATAGTGATGCGGATATACTGGTTGTGCTGTCTCATGACAGCCGGAGGATGATCGACAGGATGGATGAATTTATCTTAGAATTTTCCGGCGGGCCCGTTCCCGCGGATGTTCTGGTTTATACGAAAAAGGAATTGGAAGAAGCGATCAGGAGAGGAAATCGTTTTTTGGCGCGGGCAGTAAGAGAGGGTATAAGATTAGTGTAACGGAATCTCAGCGGTGAAATGCCTTAAGGAGAGTTCGCATGGCGGCATACGGAAAATACCAAAAATCACCCCCTCCCGGCGGCACCCAAAAACGCGGATGGAGATCGGAATACAAAAAATTCCGCGTCAAATCCTCCATCAAATCATTCCGTGATCTTGAAGTATACAAACAAACTACCGTGCTCTCCGCCGAAATATGTCAATTTCAACTCCCGAGAACCATAAAAAATAGGAAAAGCCTGGAAGATGACTTCAAAAAGTTAAAAGAATTAACAAAACACATTCCGCGGTTGATAGCGGAATCTTACGGAGATAAATTCACAAACCTTGATCTATCCTCGCAAAAACTGGAAAGGTCAATGCAGATAATCAGCATGGTAATAGCGAAAACTGATTTTTTGATCGCGTCGGTAGACAGCCAAGAAATCTCCGAAACCCTTAATACTTCATTAAAAAAGTACCAGATACAGCGCGTGAAAATATTGAATCTGAAAAAAGCGTGGCAAAGGGTGTTTAAGGAGTAGGCATGCTGTTCGCGAATCAAGATGTCCATGAGACAAAGAAAGCGGTAAAATGCCCTTTTTGCGGAGGCACTGAGATCATCAGAAAAGGCGAGAGGCAAAAAAAATATGAATCCGTGCAGACATACTACTGTAAAAAGTGCGAAAAAAAGTTTACCCCCGGCGTCACCGGCCATAAAACATTCCCGCTGCGCCTTATACTTGATTCAATCACGCTCTACAACCGGCTGAATACCTTTGAGGAAACGGCTAAAAAGGTCAGCGAAAAATACGGGATCCGCCTCAGTTTTCAGAACATTTCCAGGTGGTTAGACGATTTTCAGGAGTATCTGCCTTTTCGGAGAATGCGCGAATTCGTGGCCAAGAAGTACGATAAACGCGATTGTCTGGTTGAGGCCAGGATGTTTCACGGCCAGATCTACGACTTTAAATATCACCGCGCTAAAACCGACCTGATCCTGGGCGAACATTTCAAGCATTATAAGTTCAAACCGCTGCAGGATTTTTTAGAACTTGTCGTTGCCGAATGCCCTCATCAGGCCTATAAAGAGAGCCAGAGGCGCGCCTCGGAATACAAAAACATTTTTAATCTTGATCAGGTAAGAATAAGCCCGAAAACCAACACAGCAACAAAGAACGCTAATTTCGTGATGCAGGCCGTTGCCAACAACAAACTGCGGCATGAAATATTGCAGGAATTCATGCTGGTAAATGATTCGGTGACAGTGGCGACGGAAGTGCCGGTTTTGATGGATAAAGACGACATCTTGCACTATAAAAACACCCTGAATTTTATGGTGCCTATTGATATGGAGGATGATGAGATAATAACCGGGCACATAGATCTCGTCCAGATCAGAAACGGTATGATCCACATACTGGATTACAAGCCCTCCGCGAAGAAAGTAAAACCCATTGAGCAATTAACCATATACGCGCTGGCGTTGTCGCGGTTAACTACGCTAAGGCTGTATCATTTCAAGTGCGCGTGGTTTGACGAAGAGAATTATTTTGAGTTTTTTCCTTTGCACGTGGTATATAAGAAAAAGAAAAGAGCGAAACCCGCGAGGAGTAAATATGGCGCGGCAAAACAAGTTAAAGTCGATCAGCGCTAAGGACTTGGGGCACTTATTCATGCCGGACTTTTGCCCGCGTTGTTTCTGGCTTGAACGCCACAGGGGCAAACCCCCGGGGATCTTCCCGGGAATTTTCAGCACGCTTGACTCGCTGACGCGGAGACATGTCCATTGGTCCTTTTCGGAGAAGGGCGAGACGCCCCGCTGGCTGCCTGTTTCCGATGTAGCGGAAGTTGAAGAAGGGGATACATTTTTTAAGCTGCCGGTGAATCCCGGCGGATGGGTGTTAGTGGGAAAACCCGACGATGTGTTTAAGCTTAAAGACGGGTCATATCATATTGTGGATTATAAAACCGCGAGATTTACCGGCCGCCAGGATGAGTTGTTTCCCATGTATGAGGTGCAGTTAAACAGCTATGCTTATTTAGCCGAGCAATATGGTTATAAGCCGGTATCAAAATTATCCCTGATCTATTGCCAGCCCAATCAGGATCTGGACGAAGACGCGGAGTTCAGGTTAAGTTTTACGACTCATCATCTCAATGTTGACCTGAACCCGGATCTGGTGTTCCAATTGCTTATCAGGGCGAGAGAAATAGTTGACCAGCCTGAACCACCCCAGCCAAGCCATAAGTGCCGCGGGATTTGTGAGTGGATAGAGCGCGCGTAGGGGCGAATAATCATTCGCCCGTACGATTTCCATTTCCATTTGCCCATCGGAAGCGAAATTATAAATAAAAGACGTAGGGGCAGGGTTTCCCTGCCCTGATGGA